>JAVKSW010000119.1:0-7436 GCA_039583505.1 Bryobacteraceae bacterium
GAGTGATGGGCAGTAAGCGAAACCCGCTCGAGCATCTGTATTTGCCTGACCCCGCCGAAGCGCTTGGGAAGCGTGAGGTTGACGCTAGCCATGCCTTTCCGGCGCAACAGCCATAACGTAGCCATCAGCAAGGCCAATACCAGGACCGCAGCCAGGATTTGCTCGACCATCGCTGAAAGCCGTGGAGCGGCGTTATTGACGCTCCCGGAAATCTGTCAGGCGAACGCAGAGCATGTTGTCCATAGCCACGATGTCTCCGTCCGCCACATGCACTCCACCCACATGGATTTGCACGTTTTCCCCAGCCGAGCGAGTACTACGAATCAAGCTCCCCGGCTCGAGTTGGAGGATTTCGGCAACTGTCATGATGCGGCTGTCCAGAACGGCTTCCACTTCAATCGGCACTTTCGCAACGTTTCCCAGCTCTTCAAGCGGTGTCATGCTTAATAGCGTTAGTGAATGAGATTCATCAGATCCTGGGTCATGTTATTGGCGGTCGTAATCACGCGCGAACTCGCCTGATAGGCGCTTTGATAAGTGATCAGGTTGGTGAACTCCGTTGCCATGTCGACGTTTGAGCCCTCGAGCGAACTGCCCAGCACTTGGCCGCGGCCCCCGGTTTGCGGCATGCCGATCGCCGGCGCGGCAGTGTCGGCGGTCGCGGCGAAATTATTGTTTCCGACGTTCTGAAGCGAATCGGGATTCTCAATCGAAGCGAGCGCGAGCTGGCCTTCCAGTTTCTGCTGTCCGTTCGAGAAAGTAGCCATAATCTGTCCGCCGGACTGGACGGCAACCTGCGTCAGCTGTGCGGCTTGTGCGCCGTCTTGGCTCGATGACGCGACGTTAGAAGTCTGTGCGTACTGCGTCATGGTCCCGCCGCCGGTTGCGTTGCGCAGATTCCAGTTGATGTTCATAGTTGCCGCGCCATCGGCCAGCCCGCTGGCGGCGATCGCAACCGGAGAAGTGGTTGAACTGCTCATCGTTCCATCGGAGTTGAACGTGATCGTACCGGGTGCGCTCAGCAGGGAATGTTGCGTACCGGCCGTACCGCCCGCCAGATCGCCATCATCGATCGTTACGTCGTAACTCCAGGTATTGGGAGTCGTCCCGCTCTTTGTAAAGCTGAATGTCAACGTATGATCAGCGCCCAGTGAATCAACTACTTGCATTGGAAAAGAGAAAGCTCCTGTTGAGCTCCCCGCAACGCCGACGGCGTCCAGATTGCCGGTGAGCGACACGTTCTGGGTAGCAACGGCCGGAAGGACTGCGCCGGTGGGCAGCACGATGTCGCCCGGGGCGCCGGTGGTACTGATGCCGCTTGAAGTCGCCACCCATCCCTGCACCGTCTCGCCGGTCTGCGTCTGCAGAACGCCGTTTTGATTGATAGCAAAATCGCCGTCGCGCGTGTACAGCTGTTGATTGTTGGCGTTTGTCACCACGAAAAAACCGTTGCCTTGAATCGCGGTCGCCAGCGGCGAGGTGCTGCTCTGGATCGCACCTTGCGTAAAAATCTGGTTGTTAATAGGAGCGCTCACCCCCATGCCCACTTGGGTTCCGGCGGCAACACCCATGGCTTGGCTGAGCATATCTTCAAAGTCCACGCTGCTGCCCTTGAAGCCCAGCGTGTTCATGTTAGCCAGATTGTTGCCCGTTGTGTTGATCGCCTCCGATTGCGCCTTGAGCGAGGAAAGAGCGATTGAAAATGCGCTTGACATCTCTGTTCTCCTGTTTATGACTGTTGAGAGCTGCTGGGCGAGTTTACGTTCGACGTGCCCGCGCTAGCCGGCTGCGAACTCGGGGCCGCCGGGTCTGTTGTGTTGTTCGACGCGGCGGCTGACGGGGCCGTCGCGGTGCCCAGATATCTTTGACTAATGGCATCCAGGTCTTGCCGGCTCGCAAGATTCTGCTCGACGTTGCTGAATTCAGCGAGCTGCGTCACAAAAGTTGTTCCGTCCACGGGCTGAGTTGGATCTTGATTCTTCAACTGCGCCACCAGCAACTGCAGAAAGGTGGCTTGTTTCGCCAGCGGATCGTTCGCTGTCGAGGAACCAGTGGAAGAAGCTGCTGGACTGCCTGTTGCGGCCGTAACTCCGCTGGGATCTGTCGTTGGAAATAGACTGCCTACTGTACCCATGTTTGACTCGCTTTCTCCTTAACGCCCATGGGGCGTGGAATACCTTCCTCCAGCCAGTCCGGCTGGTTGTTCTGACGCCCGTTCTGCCTGCGTCCTGAATTCCCTTCGCCCGAACTTCCGCCGTCCTGCGACGAGAAGTTGCGCGCGTTGGAAGTGCCAGCGTTCGTTGTTTCCGTCGAGCGCGGAATCCAAACCTCCGCGCGAATATGTTGCTGCTCAAGACGGTTCGTCAGCTCCGGCATATGATCTTGTAGCGCTTGCGTAAGATTTGCATCGGCTGACCGCACACTCACCCGCAACTCGCCGCCTTGGTCTACCAGACGGACATCGACACGCTGGTTGTTGTCTGCTTGTAATTGCACTTGCACGTTACGCACCAACTCACTGCGGGGGCTGTCCGCGTTGGCGTCTGCATCGGAGGCAGTGCTCGCGCCCGGTTGTTCTGCCGCCCGAACCCGGTCATCAAAGTTGCGCGGCCCGCTGGTCTCTGCAATACCCGCCGGCGCCGTGTTCGGTTCAGATTTGAGCTGATGCGCTGTTGCCACGCTGGGCGCAAGCTCCGTTGCGGCTGTGCTCAGCAGGCTTGAAACTGCATGTTGACTCTGCATCTGTGCTGCGCCGGCCAAATCTCCCGAGGCCGAGGCTGAGGCCGTGGCGGTCGGACTGCCCGCGTTTACGCCATCGGTGCTCAGCAGCATGCTGAAAGCGAGCGGCGCGTTCGCTGCCGCGCCGCTCGCGACTGCGGCAGATGGCGCGTTTTCTGTTTGCTCGGCTCGGCTAGCGATTGAAGGCGGAGTATCAGCTTTGTTAATGTTTTCAAATCCGGCCCCGCTGTCCGGCATTTGGCCCGAAGCTTGTTGCGCCTCAATCGGAACGGCTACGCTGCCGGCAACCCCGGAACGCGCGCCCTGACCAGGGATGGTCTTCTCTGCTGTTCCTTTTGTTCCGCTCTTAGCCCCGCCGAGTACAGGCAATATGCTCGTTGCGAGTGCCCGGACAGAACCGGTACTCGCTCCCAAGTCGGCCTGGGCGGTCCCTTTTTGCGACGAGTTCAGCTGTCCTGCGCTGTTCCCGGTCTCCGCCGCGGAGCCGTCCGGCTGCAGCCCGTCACTAATAGAAGGGGATGTCTGGTGCTGACTGAGCAAAGCGAGAAGGCCGTCAATTGTCAAAGGTGCCTGCTGGGCCGCAGCCAGTACCCCAGTTCCCCCCGCACTCCCGTCGTCGCCGGTGTCACTACTTCCCTGCTGAGGGGCCTGCCCGGAACGCTGCTGGTTCGTCTCGTCCGCGCTCTTGGAAAATCCCGCCAGTATATGCGAAAAGCTGGTACTGCGATGATGCGCATGCTTCGAATCGTCGCGCTCCGATGCGTCAAAGTCCTTGCTCTGCGATGGCACACGGGTGTAGGCCGGCGGCGAGGAGAGGCCAAACTGTGACGGAATCACGCGCATCGGAAATGCACACCATGCGCCAAATCGTCCAAAGCTTCTTTCCGAACGACTTGCAACCTGAGCTGGCGGAAGCACGTGTCAAAAAAATGAACAAACAGCCAAGCGGGCCATCAAAATCTCGACGATTCCCACAATTCGATCCTCACTTGAAAGCCGCCGCGACTCTTAAGTCCCATGACAGGCGCGAAGTTCGCCTCTGGTCAGGCGTGGCACACCGCTTGCAACAGCAAGACTGAACCGACCCAATGGATCCACTCACAGCGGCTGCGGCGAGCGGCCTTCAGGCTCGCATGGATTCGCTCGACATCCTGGCCAATAATCTTGCGAACACTTCGACCAGCGGCTTCAAAGCCGACCGCGAGTTCTACAGTACCTATCTCGCGCCTGAACTGGCCGGCGGAACTGATCCTACGGTAGGCGAAGCGCCCGTCGTTCAACGACAATGGACCGATTTTGCGCAGGGCACGCTGGTCAATACCGGTAATGCGACGGACTTTGCTCTCTCAGGCAACGGATTTTTCGGCGTGAATGGTCCCAACGGAACCCTATATACGCGCAACGGTAATTTTCACTTCTCGCCTCAGGGAGTTCTGATCACCGCCGAAGGATACCCGGTGCGGCTGGTTGGCGGTCAAACGCTGCAGAGTCAATCCTCGGAGGCGATCCAGGTAGAAGCCGACGGCCAGGTTTCGCAGGACGGCAACGCTTTAGGCCAGCTCGAGCTCGTCGATATCCGGAACAACGGCCAGTTGAACAAAGTGTCCGGGGCCTATTTTCAGAGTTCCTCGGGTGTAGCACCGGCTACCGCCGCTCAGGTCTATCAAGGGAAAGTAGAGAGTTCGAACGCAGTGCCCGCGGAGGCCGCTGCGCGGATGGTCACGTTGCTGCGGCATTTCGAAATGCTGCAGCAAGCCGTCAAAGTCGGAAACACTATGAATCGCCAGGCCGTCGAAGAGGTCGCCCGCGTAGGCTCATAAAACTAGCAGATCGAAAAGGAGAAAAATGATTCGTGCACTTTATAGCGCCGCCAGCGGAATGACGGCACAGCAGCTGAATGTAGATAACATCGCCAACAATCTCGCGAACGCGAACACGACCGGCTACAAGATGCGGGTTGCGCAGTTCGAAGATCTGATCTACCAGAGCATGCTCCAGCCGGGAAATTCGGCCGGCGCGCAAACCACGGTACCTGCGGGTTTGCAGCTGGGCCTCGGCACACGCGCGGCGGGAAACGACATCATCTTCACGCAAGGGAATTTCGTCCAAACCAACAATCCGCTGGACATGGCGATCCAAGGCAAAGGATTTTTTCAGATCCTGCAACCCTCAGGCACCCTGGCGTACACGCGGGCCGGCTCGTTTCAGCTCGACAGGAACGGCAACGTCGTCGACGCGAACGGAAATCCGATCGAGCCGCAGATCAACGTTCCCGCCAGTGCGCAAAGCATCACGATCGCGCAAGACGGCACGGTGAGCTATACGCTCCCGAACCAGACCGCGTCACAGAAGGCTGGACAGATTCAGCTAGCAAATTTCCAGAATCCAGCCGGACTCAACAGCATCGGCAATTCCTATTACACACCGACGGACGCATCCGGCGATCCGATAGTCGGTGTTCCCGGCGGAGGTGACGGAATCGGCACTCTCATGCAGGGTTATACCGAACAGTCAAACGTCGATGTGGTTGCGGAATTCGTCAATCTCATCCAGAGCCAGCGCGCGTACGAAGCCAATTCCCGCGTCGTCAAAGCGGCCGACGAGATGTATCAGCAAATCAATCAAATCACGCAATGATGCTCCCTGTTTTGCTTGCCGTCCTCGCGCCGCCACTCGCGTGTCATGCGATCGATGCAGACCGGATCTACGCGCGTGACCTGGCCGCGGCGGTCCCGCTGTTCGCGTCTATATCGCCCGACATCGAGATCGGGTTTGCACCGGCGCCGGGCGGACAGCGTGTCTTCTCTCGGGCTGAGCTGCGCCGCATCGCACAAGCGCATCACATTGCCGGCGATATCGCGGGCGACGTCTGCTTCCGCTGGCGTGTCGCCGTTCTATCGCGCGAGAGCATTTTGGCCGCTATGAATGAAAGCTTGAAAGGGCGCAGCGGCCGCATTGAGATTACCGATCAAAGTCTCTCCGCAGCTCCCAACGGCAAATTGGTGTTTCCGCTGTCCGGTCTGTGCGGATTTTCCGCGGAACCCGTGATCTGGCGAGGTTACGTACTGTACGGCATCAATCATCGCTTCTCCACCTGGGCGCGCGCGCGTATTTCCGTAAAAGAGTCGCGCCTGCTTGCAGCCGGGACCCTAACCGCCGGCGAACCCGTTGGGCCTGCGCAAGTGCGCGTCGACAACTACGAAGGACCGCTCTCCCGGCAAGACCCGATCACTGATCTCAAGGACGCGATCGGAATGATCGCGCGATTTGACATCTCCCCCGGTACGCTACTGACCCGGAGCATGCTCGATAAACCGAAAGAGGTCGAGCGTGGAGACTTGGTCCAGGTCGTGGTCGAGACCAGCCGCACACATATCGAGTCTCAAGGCGTGGCCGAGCAAGCCGGCAGAAGCGGCGCCGTGATCACGGTTCGCAATGCGCAGAGCGGAAGGAAATATCGTGGCCGGATCGAAGACAAGGATAAGGTTCTAGTGGTGCCCGGAGGTCCGGTCGGGCTGGTAGCGGAGGATTCGAAATCATGAATCGCTGGGTTCTTTGGTTCGCTTTCGCGGGATCGTTAGGATCTGCCCTCGCCGGCCCGAAAACTCTCCTGAAGAAGGCACCCCAAAAATCTGCGCTCGACGAGTACGTTGAGCAAGCGCATAAACGTGCCGAAACCGCAATGCCCGAAAGTCCCGGCTCGCTCTGGTCGTCACCGGCCACTCTCGCCGACCTGGCCAGCGATGTGAAAGCAGCACGAGTCGATGACCTCGTCACCATCGTGGTCAATGAGCAGGCTTCCGCGGTAACTACCGGCCAAACCAAGACTTCGCGCGCATCCAACGCGAACGCCGCCATCACCTCGGCGGCCGGACAACTGAAGGCTGCCGGAGCGCTCGCCAACCTGCTGAACACAACTTCCAATCGACAGCTTGACGGAGAAGGCACCACTTCCAGAACGACAACGCTTAGCACCACGCTTTCCGCTCGCGTGATCGACGTTCTGCCCAACGGCTATTTGGTCGTCGAGGGGAACAAAACAGTTCTGGTCAATTCGGAAAACCAGACCGTGACACTCAAGGGTGTAGTCCGCCCGGTCGATTTGTCCTTCGGAAACGTAGTGCAATCCGACAGCGTCGCGGAAATGGAGTTGAAGATCAATGGCAAAGGTGTCGTGAATGACTCCATACACCGCCCGAACTTTATCTACCGGCTGCTGTTGGGCCTTTTACCCTTCTGACAACCTTCATGAAACCTCTCAGTGTTCTTCTGTTGTGCGTGTTCTGCGCCTGTGCGGAAACCACCGACCAACCGCATGGTGTCAGGTTGAAGGACCTCGTCACGATCGAGGGCGTCCGCAGCAACCAGTTAGTCGGCTATGGACTCGTTGTGGGACTGAATGGCACCGGGGATAGCCAGCAGACCATCTTCTCGGTTCAGAGCCTCACGAACCTTCTCCTTCGCATGGGAGTGAGCGTCTCGCCAGGGCTCATCATGGTCAGAAATACAGCCTCCGTCATCGTCACGGCGACTCTGCCGCCTTTTGCCCAGCCTGGCACAACCATCGATGCGACCATCGGCGCTGTGGGAGATGCGAAGAACCTGCAAGGCGGATTGTTAGTGCTCACCGCTCTGCGCGGCATCAATGGACAGGTGTATGCCACGGCGCAGGGTCCATTAGTGACCGGAGGCTTCGT
>JAVKSW010000120.1:0-7428 GCA_039583505.1 Bryobacteraceae bacterium
CCGCGGCCGGCAGGACAGCCATCGAGGTTCGGGGAAATGCGAATTTACGGCCGAACTCATCGATCAGGTTCACCTGGCATTCGTACTTGCCCGGCTGGATACTCGAGATGGGCACCTGGAGCCAAACGGGTAACGTGTCCTGGCGTTTGTCGTTCAGGCGGTTCGCTCGCACAGGTTGCGTCTCGAACACTTTCCTACTACTTTGATACAGCGCCAGCGTAGCCTCGACATCGGCGCGGCGGAAGTTCTCCGGCAAGCTCTCCGGAATGGTCGGGTCGTAGACCTCTAGGTAGGCCAGCATGTTCTGACCGGGCCGAAAGACCTTGGTCACATTCGGGACCAGCTTCTGCCCGTTGTCGATCAGCGGATTATTGGCGAGCAGCTTCTTGGCGTTCTTCACGCCCGCCATCTGGTCGCTCACCGGTTCGCGCTGATTGCTCAAGATCACCGAGCTGGTCCGCAAGACCTTCCCTGCGACCAGATCCGGAATGGTGAAGGGCGTTTCGAACGTGCCGATCTTCCCTTCGCCATTTTCCCGGGCCACGAAGCGGAGCTTATAATTCCCCGGGGTCAATGTTACACCGGTGTCATATTGGATGCTTTTTCGCACGACCTGCCCGGCGGTCTTTACATCGACCTTTAACGGAATGGTGTCGCGTACCGTGGCGGCCGGCCGGTTCCGGAGATCGAACACCTCGGCGATAAAATCCAGCTCGGTCGCCTGTTTCGCACCCTTGCTGTGGAAGGCCAGCGCCGAGCCGGGAATCTTCACGGTGATTGGTGCGAAATACTTCCCCTTCTGGAGCCGGAAATAGTCGATCTCCACGGCGATCGGCAGGTCCGTGACCGGGTTATCGGACAGCAGCGCCTGAGAAAGTTGCGCTTCCTTATCGGCGCCATGCATGCGCGCAAACGTCGTGGGTCCGTAGTAGCCCTGCCGGTAATCCAGCTTGGCGCGGAGCGCCGCATCTTTTGCCGCCAGCTTCACCTGCACGCGACGGTAGCGGCCATCCATCGCGATATTCGTACTCACATAGGAAAGCACGTAATAGCTCGTGAAGTCCTTTTGCACCTGGCGCATGCCTTCCGTCAGATCGTTTGAATCAAGCAGAGCCTTTCCGCCGGTATCGAGCGCCAGGGTGGCGAGTGTCTCCTGCTGGTTATTGAAATTCTCTTTCAGCGCTCGCTGGCCGGCCCCACTATACAGGTTGTTCCCAACCGCGCCCGCCTGGGTTGCATCTCCACCGGGCACCAAGGCTGACAAGCCGCGCGCATCGATCGGGTAGAAAGCGACATTCGCGCGAACGGCCGTATTCACCGTTGCCAACAATTGGGACTGGTTATCGACGCCGTTCTTCTGAATGCCGCTTGAAATATAGATCAGTGCCTTCTTCTCCGGATACTGCCCCAGCTTGCGCGCCGCGTCCTCTATAGCGGCCAGCTTCAAATCGGCGTTGAAGATGTTGAACTCCGTCTCGTCGGCAACGAATTGGCCGCTCTGGTCCTGGGCGTCCGCTCCTTCATCTGCGAACGTGGCGTTCTCGCTCGATTCGCCGATCCGAAACTTCTGAATTGTGTTGATCAGCAGATCGCGATCGGAGGTGAAATCCAGCAGAGTTTGCAGCTCCGAGCCGAACGTCATGAGCGAGATCGTGTCGCTCGCCGTCATCTGACTGCTCAAGAACTGGATGGCAGCCTGTTTCGCGCGAATCTGCTCCGCCGGTTGCATCGAGGAGAAGTCGAACAGCAGGATCATCAGACGGCGGTCCTGATACTTGCTCACCATCGTGCTTGCCGGCGCGTTCGTTTCCGCCGCCGGGTTGTAGCCTTTCGCTTTAGCAGCAGTCGGCGCCTGGGCGGAATCGACAGCCGGCAGCACTGTGGTCTTCAGATGCTGCAGATCCACGGCTTGCAGCTTCTGCAGCTTGCCGTCTTCGTAGATCTGGAAATCGTCCTTAGTCAGGTTCTCAATCGGATTGTCATTGCGGTCGAGAACCGTAACGTTGATGATTACCACGTTTGTGGTCGTCGAGAAGGTTGCGTGCTGCTGCCCAAACATTGGCTGGACAACGAGTAAAGGCGCTAACAGGAACCTCACAACTCTCAAAACCGGAACCTCACTACGGCATCGATAGTGCGCATGGAAGCGGCGGCACTCGGCAGCCCATAATTGATGGAATTGACAATCGTGTAAAAGCTCGTGTAATTCACGTGATTCAACACGTTGTTCGATTCTACGCGGAATTCGATACGCCTCCGCTCGCTGAAGGTAAACGAACGCCCGAACGCCGCATTCAAATTGAATAACCCCGGACCCGGAATGGTATTCCTGCCGGCGTCGCCGTAAGTACCGGTCGCAGGCATCGTAAACGCGTTCAAATTGAAGAATCCGGCGCCTGACTCGATGGGTGCGCCGGTGGCTTCGGCTCGATCGCTGCCGGCGCCATTGGTTTGCGCGAGCTCCGTGGCATTGCCCAACACGCGAGCGGTGAGCGGATTGCCGGTTTGCGCGGTAATCGATCCGCTCACCTGCCAATCCTTCAACAATCTGCCCTGCCACCGATCGGAAGCGATACGCGATCCAGGCGCACCGACGGGCGAAGTCCAAACAAAGCTGGCGCTGAGTTCGTGACGGACGTCGAAGCTGGAAAGTCCGCGCTCGGCCGATATGTCCAGCCAGTTCTGCGCCACGGTTGCAACTCCGCCGCCCAGTGTTGAAGAATCATCGATCGACTTGGCGTATTGATACAGCGCGTTGAGCGAAATTCCATGATGAAACCGGCGCATCACGCGAACATGCAAAGCATTGAAGATGGAGTTGCCAACCGATTGATCGTAGGTAAACCCCACCGCGTCGCCGAGCTGGTTACGCTGTGCGAGCAGTTGCGAGCTGCCCGGCGGCGCTTGATTCGGAGCGGTCCTCACATCCAGGCCCGTGCCCTTGGTTCCCATATACAAGACTTCGGTGAAGAATCCGCGACCCAGATCGCGCTGCAAGGAGAAGTTCCAGGTACCCGCGTACGGCGTGCGATAGTCTCGAGCCACCGCAAACGTATTCGTAATCTGGTTTGGCGTTGGGTTCAGGAAGAACCCTTTGTCCAGGGTCAAGATGTCTGAAGTGCTGGTATTCACGCTGTTCGAGGTGGCAAACGGCGGTTGCTCGGCAAGCAATGTGCCGAATTGAACATAGGCTTGCCCGTTGTAGTAGATGCCGTAGCCTGCGCGCACGACGGTCGACTTCTTGAAATGCGTGATCTTCCACGCCAGCCCGAGCCGAGGAGAAAAATTGTTGTAATCCGGGTTGATGAGCCCGCTCGGAAATGCGCCTGTGTAGAGGCCAGCCTGGTCAGGTGTGACGACTTGTACGTTCGTGAAGCCCGGCGCGATGTCGAGATTCGCCAGCCGCCCATACTTCTCCGACAGGGGCGAGAAAAAGTCATAGCGCACGCCGAAGGTCAGCGTGAGATTGGGACGGGCTTTCCACTCGTCTTGCGCATAGCCGCTGAATTGATTTTGGCGGAAGTAATCGCTGAACTGGCTGTACTCGATTGAACTCGATTGCGGTAAGCCAAGCAGGAAATCGGCGAGATCGTAGCCAGTGCCCGCAACCGGCTGTCCCGCGGTGTTTAAAACGCTGGTTGCCAGGCCCGTGAAATTGAATGTACCGCGCGCGTTGGGATCGGTGCGCGCGCTCAGGTCGGCGCGCGTATAGGAGCCGCCGATCGAGATGCTGTGTACGCCCTTTAGGAGAGTGATACCTTCACTCGCGACTTGCGTCTGGTTGCGGTTTAAGGTCGGGTTCGAATCGCTTAGTGTCGCAAAGTTGGTGAAGTGCAATGCCGGCGGTCCATAATCCAACGGGTTTGTCGATACACCGGGAATGCCTAACTGCGCGGCCACATCCGGTACGAGGGAGAAAAACGGAACCACCTGATTATAGCTGCGATTGAAGCGCACTTGAGCGTTGCTGATTATGGTGGAGGAAATATTCCGCGTCCACTGCAGAGTGGTGTTCAGACCGTATCCATTCGTCTGATCGGAAAAGCCAAACGGCTGCGCAACAGCTCCGTTGCGATCCTGGTACTGGAGGTTCAAAGAGAGCCGGTCAACGCGGGTGATGTTGCGCTGAATGCGGAAGCCCAGATTGTCTGCGTTGCTCGCCTGCGCGGTTTCAAATTGATAGTTATTGGTGTTCCCCGGCTGGTTCGGCGCCGGATAGAAGCGCAGCAGCGTGAGCGCTTTCGTATTCAGCATTGAGCCGGGAATCGTATTGTTTGCGAATGGCTGGTGCGTCGTAGGGTTGACGATGATGACACCAGTGTTTGCCGCGGAGGTGCCGAGCGATTGCGTGGCTTGCGAAAAGTCGCCGCTTCGCTCTGCCGCCGTTGGCACGGTCTCGGTAAATAACTGCGGAGTGCGCGCGCGTGTGCCGAAGTACGTGAGGAAGAATTGCGTTTTCGGATCCTTCACAATTTTCCGAAGCACCAGCGGTCCGCCTACGATGGCGCTAAACCGGCTTTGCGCATAAGCCGCTTGCGGAACATCGAGGCCGTTAATAGAGAATGGCTTGGCATTCAGTGCTGAATTCGTCAGCGTGAAAGAGAGTTGGCCATGGATCTGCTGCGTTCGACGGCGGCCGTTTCCGAAAGCGGCGCCCGCGGTTTGCCCTGGTCGCCGGCCATTGCGTCCGCCGGGGCCGCCAAAGCCGCCTCGACCACCGGCGAAACCACCACGTCCGCCAAACCCGCCGGGAGGGCCCGGACCGCCGAAAGCGCCCGGCACTCCCGGTGCACCGTTCATTCCGCCTGGCCCGCCAGGACCGATGGGGCCCATCGTGAGTCTCATGTCCGGTCCTGAATCGGCCTGGTTTCCCTGTGCCATTCCTGGACTGAGACTGCCCGAGACGAGGAAAGCCTCATTGCCCGTTTCATTGCCGCCCGCCGGTGCCGCCGCTGGCACGCTTTGCTGCTGCTGGGAATTGAGCTCGTCCTGCAGTTGCTGATCGAGCTGCTGTCCGTTGTCGCCGCGAGGCGAGGTGTCCTGGCCGCCGGTATTCGCTGCGGTATTGCGTCGCGCCGCGAACTGCTGTAACCGCTGCAAGATCCGCGACGGCTTCAATTCGAGATCGAAGTTCACCTGCCCGCTCGCCGCCGCGTAATCCACGTCCTTCTTCAACGTCTCGAAGCCGAAAATCTCCACGGTGACAGCCCACGTTCCGGGGGCAACGGGCGGAAACGCATAATGGCCATCGCCGTCAGTGACTGTGGCCACCGTCTTATCGCCTTGTGTGATGGAGACGGTTGCTCCGGGAATAGGTTGATCGCCGGAGCGCACGAAGCCGCTCTGGGCGAACAATCCGCCGCAGGTCGCCGAGAAAAACAGGGAGAGAGCAAAAGCAAAACGCATTCGAAAAGCGAGCTTGTTGTTACGATGTGCACGGGAAATGGCAGGTTACCGGCACGCCCATCAAAGTATTTGATACGGTTGAAGCGGATGGCTCTAGATCTTGAAAGCTTGCGATCGGAAATACAGGCGCATCTCAATGAGCTGGGAATCGCCGTTTTCCACGGATATCACCGCATGCCGGACGCGTTGAATCAGGTCGCTTGGGATACCGAAGGACATCCGGATTTCAAGGACTTTCTCGGCACGGCGCGTCGAGCGGGCGCCAAACTCATTGTCTTCCACCAGGAAGCGTTCTCGTTAGACCAGATCGACGAGGCGCTCGATGAGTTGGAAGACAGCGATTTCACGCGCGAGGAAAAGCGCAATTTCGAGACTCGCTTGCGGCAACTGCAGGGCTATGAAGGGTTCACCTGCAAGCTCGAGCTTTCCTTTTGCGTGGAAAGCCGCGTCTACTTGTTCGAACTGCATACCGAATGGTATGAGACTTTGAATGACATTCTCGCCGAGCTCGAAGCCGCAAGCGAAGAAGAAGAGCAGGACGACGGAACACTTGGTGGATATTTCTCCAACAACTGAGTGATGGGCGACACGGCTGCTGCTCCCCAGCGTGTGCGTCCGGTTGCGCGCTGGGTGTTACCCGCCGCCTCGCCTGAAACAGCGGGCGTGTTGGAGCGGGCGCTTGGGTTACGGCCGCTTGTTGCCGCGGTGCTGGCGAATCGTGGCTTTCACGAAGCGACGAGCGCCGGCGAGTTCCTCTCCCCGAAGCTCGATGCGCTGCTCGATCCATTTTTGATGCGCGACATGGATCATGCGGTAGCGCGTCTACAGCGCGTCATCGAAACCCGCGAGCGCATCCTGCTTTATGGCGACTACGACGTGGATGGCACTGCCTCTGTCGTGATCCTCAAAAAAGCCATCGAGATACTCGGAGGCCACGCTGAGTTTCACATTCCGCATCGGCTGAACGAAGGCTACGGGATGCGCAGCGAAGTGGTGGATCGTGCCGCGCAAGCGGGAGTGCGGCTGATCGTCAGTGTGGATACCGGGATTCGCGCGAACGCGGTAGTTTCGCACGCGAATGCCGCCGGGATCGACGTCATTGTTACCGATCATCATTTGCCGAATGCGGAACTCCCGCCGGCCATCGCGGTCTTGAACCCGAACCGACCCGACTGCGAATATCCGGAAAAGAACCTGTGCGGTGCGGGTGTCACTCTCAAGCTGGTGCACGCTCTGCTGCTGAAGAGCGCGCTTGCGCATGCGCGGCAGGTGGCGCTGCTCGAATCCTTTTTGAAACTGGCGGCCATCGCAACGGTTGCCGACATTGTCCCGCTGGTAGGCGAGAACCGCGTCATCGTACAGCGCGGCTTATCCGGTCTGCGCGGAGTGCGAAATCACGGGCTGCGCGCGTTGCTATCGGTTGCCGGGTTCGAAGACGGGGAGTGCCCTTCGGCGCATCAGGTGGCGTTTCGTCTGGCGCCGCGGATCAATGCCGCTGGACGCATGGCCACCGCGCAACAAGTGATTGAACTGTTCCTCACCGAAGATGCCGGACGTGCGCGCGATTTAGCCGAGCAATTGGACGCCTTCAATCGGGAGCGCCAGCAAGTAGAAGCCGAGATCGTCGAAACCATCCTGAAACAGTGCGAAGACCCGGCGTTCACTCCCGAACTGCCGGCGTTGGTGTTCGCCGGCAGCGGCTGGCACCCCGGTGTATTGGGCATCGTGGCGAGCCGACTGGTCGAGCGCTTCAGCCGGCCTGTGTTTGTGCTGAGCGACGGAATGAGCGCCGAGGCCGCGGAGCCTTGCGTCGCAGGATCGGGCCGCAGCATTCCTGCCTTTCATCTGTTGGAGGCTCTGGAAAGCATGCCCGAACTCTTTGAGAAATTCGGCGGGCACCGGCAAGCGGCGGGATTGACTCTGCGCGCCGGGCAGTTGGAATGCTTTCGGCAGCGCTTTAGCGATTTCGCGGCGGCAAGGCTGAGCGCGGACGATCTTCGGCCGCAATACGTTGTGGATGCC
>JAVKSW010000121.1:0-7373 GCA_039583505.1 Bryobacteraceae bacterium
GCTCTAAGCGACTCGACCGGATCGACCGCTGCCGCGCGCAGCGCCGGCACATAACTGGCCAGCATCGCCGCGCCCATCAACCCCGCGCAAACCGCGCCATACGTGACCGGATCCGCCGCACTCACATCGAACAACAGGGAGGAGAGGAACCGCATCACAGCGAGAGCCGCGAGCAGACCGCACGCAACGCCGATCGTCGCCAGCCGCAATCCATACCCCACAAACATGCGCGTCACTTCGTTTTTTCGCGCGCCCAAGGCCATGCGAATCCCGATCTCCCGCCTTCGCTGCGAAACCGAATACGAAATTACGCCGTAGATCCCGACAACTCCGAGTATCAGCGCCATAGCGCCTGCAATCGCCAGCATGATCAGCGTGAACGAGGTCCGAGCCAGCGATTTGTCGTAGATCTCCTTCAGTGTGCGAACATTCGCAAGCGGAAGGTTCGGGTCTACAGACCACACCGCCCGTCGCACGTCGTCTAGAAAGCTCTGCGAGCCGGTCCGGCTGCCTCGGATCATCAGCGCGACTGTTCGACGTACGGACACTGGCTCACCGGCAAAATTGTCCATCAGAATGGGCCAGAATACGATCTTGGGCGCGGGCTTGTTCACTCCGTCGTCCCGTTCGTCGCTGACCACGGCGATGATTTCGCGCCATGGGTCCTTTGGGTTCTGGCTGATGCGCTTTCCGATCGCCGCCCTCGGCTCACCCCACAGTTCGCGCGCCAGGTTTTCCGAAACCATGGCAACGTGCCGTTTCTCGTACACATCGGTCCAGGTGAAATCGCGCCCCGCAACCAGTCGGTTGCCCATCGTTCTCAACAGATCGGGCGAGACAAACTTGTAGTCGCGGATGGGTGGAATCCCTGATGCGGAGTAAACACGGTCCTCGCAGAAAATCGCATCGCGCCACCCGCCCCCCTGCATCGGAACAGTCGTGGTAAGCCCCACCGAGGAAACGCCCGGGATCGCGGCGATCTTATCCTTAATACTCTGCTCCATGCGAACCGTCTGTACTGGATCTTTCACCTGCGTTTCCGGAATCGAGATGCGAAGCGTCTGCACTTCCTCCGGCTTTACGAAGCCGGGCTGAACTTGCCGTAAAGCCTGAAACGTGCGGATCATCAGCCCGGAACTGATCAACAGCACCACCGCCAACGTAACCTGCGTGATGACGAGCGCGCTCCTGGCCCGATGCCGTTCTCTGCTCTGGCTCGAAGTGCGTCCTCCGGCCCGCAGCGCTGTTACGAGCGTCGGCCCGGCATACTTGATCACTGGAAGCAGGCCGAAGAGCACTCCGGCCGCCAGTGACACGACAAATGTGAAGAACAGCACCGAGCCGTTGAGGGAGATCTCCTCGAGCCGGGGCAGATGCGCCGGCGCGATCGACACCAGCAGCCGCAGCGCACCGTAAGCAAGCCCCAGTCCCAACGCGCCGCCAGCCAGCCCGAGAGTGATGCTCTCCAACAACAGCTCGCGAGCAATCCTCGCCCAGCCTGCTCCCAGCGCCGCCCGAATCGCCAGTTCCTGCTGGCGGGCGTCCGCGCGAACCAGCAGCAAGTTCGCGACATTGGCGCATGCGATCAGAAGAACCATACCGATAGTCCCCATCAGAAGCCACAGCACGTTGCCGATCTCGCCAATCACTTCCTGCTTTAACGGCCGCAAGCTGGGCGCAAGCCGCGCCTCTTCGAACATCTTCGCGTTGTAGCCCGGGAATGGAGGGAATTTCCGCAGTGCGATGGGAATCATGCGCGCCACATCGGCGCTCGCCTGTTCCATAGTCACGCCGCGCTTGAGCCGACCCATCGCGCGATAGCTGAAATTGCCGAGAACTATCTTGCTGCGATCGAGCTGCATTGGCAGAACCAGCGCCGGTTTCTCGTCCAGGAAGCGGAATTCCCGCGGCAGCACGCCGATGATTTCCCTGGCGCGCCCGTCGATCATGATCCGCTCTCCGATTACCGACCGTGCGCCGCCGAATTTCGCTTTCCAGTATCCGAAAGTCAGCACCACCGTTTCCGGGCTGCCGGGCGAATCGTCGCGCCGCGAGAATAGCCGCCCCAGCACCGGCTGAACGCCTAGAATCGGCAGCACGCCTTCCGTCACATCCACGCCATCCACCTGTTCCGGCTCGGCCCGCCCGGTTACGCTGACCGAGTCGTGGTCCCACAGCCCCAGCTGTTGAAATGCGCGGCCTTCCTCGCGATAAGTGAAGTAGAGAAACGGAGCGGCCCCGGCATCCGTGATGTTCACGCCCGGCGCCGTATGGTTCACCTCGATCAGCTCTTCTGGATGTGGA
This sequence comes from Bryobacteraceae bacterium, assembly GCA_039583505.1. Classification (GTDB taxonomy): domain Bacteria; phylum Acidobacteriota; class Terriglobia; order Bryobacterales; family Bryobacteraceae; genus Bog-105. The sequence goes on from JAVKSW010000121.1 coordinate 2,305, forward strand.
TACGGCAGAGGTTTCAGCAGAACGCCGTCAATGACGCTGAAGATCGCGGTGTTCGCTCCGATGCCGAGCGCCAGCGTGACCACCGCAATACCAGTGAACAGCGGTGACCGCGCCAGCCGTCGTAGAACGTGCCGGAGTTGCATGAACTCTGATACGTAGATCGCCGCAACAGGTTCGCCTTATTTCCAGATTCGCGCTTCGTAGCCATCTGGCTCGCTGCAAAGCGAACATCTCGTCGCCATAGAATCCCAGATTCGGACATCGATAAACGAGCATCTGACTAACTCTCCGATGTTTCCCTACTTATTGCTCGAACCCACCTAGGGCACGAAATTGCAACGTTCCCATGGAATAAGGAAAATTTTGCTCATGCTTAGAGATCTGCGCTACGCGGTAAGAATGTTTCGAAAGAATCGTGGATTCGTAGCTGTGGCCGTCTGCTCGCTCGCCATCGGCATCGGAGCAACTTCTGCCATCTACAGCTTGGCCTACGCCATGCTGCTCCGCCCTCTTCCTGTTATGAAACCCGGTAGGGTCGTGTCGCTCAATCCTGTCGGCAACTCGGTATACAACGCATGGAATGGCATGTCCTATCCCGATTATGTGGATTTGCGCGATCGCAATCGCACCTTCGACGGTTTGGTCGCCGACGCATATTCCTTCTACGGGTTCGCCGCCGACCCGACTACGCTGCCGCGTATGAAGTTCGGCATGTTTGTTTCCGGAAATTTCTTTCGGGTTCTCGGAGTCGAGCCCACGCTCGGGCGAGGCTTTCGTGACGAAGACGATCGGGTGCCTGGACGCGATGCCTTGGTCGTTCTCAGTCACGACATGTGGGTCAGCGAATATCGCGCGAATCCTTCCGTGATTGGCCGGAAGCTCTCGCTGAACGGAATAGATTTCACCATTATCGGCGTTGCTCCGGAGACCTTCACAGGGACTGACCAATTCATCCGACCTGCTTTATACGTCCCCTTCGCTATGTCACCCCGCCTCTCTGACGCTAACAATCTGAATCAACGACAGGTTCGCTGGGTCATGGCAAAAGGCCGTCTCAAACCGGGTGTTGGTATCCCGCAGGCACAGGCCGATGTCACCGCCATCGCGAACGTTTTGCGGAACACCTATCCCCAAACCGACGGAAATCTGCATCTCACCGTTAAATCGCAGCTTCAACTTCAGGCAGAGATGTCTCCCCCCGATACCGAGCTGGTTATGATGCTCGGGCTGCTCGCCGTGTGCGTGCTGCTCGTTGCTTGCGCGAATGTCGCCGGCCTGCTATTGAGCCGCTCCAGCCGGCGCGCTCGCGAGTTTGCCGTCCGCCTCGCAATCGGCGCCGGCCGCGGTTCGCTCATTCGTCAACTGCTCGTTGAAAGTTTATTGATAGCCTTCGCCGGCGGAGCCGTGGGACTGCTCGTCGCCTACGGAGCCGTGCAGTTGTTCAACAGCATGCCCCCGCCGCCTACCGATGTGCCGCTCAACTACCACATGCAGCTTGACTCGCAAATCCTCGTTTTCACGGCCGCGGTTTCTTTCCTGAGCACCTTCCTTTTCGGTCTTGCACCCGCTCTTCGAAGCAGCCGTCCGGATCTCGTCCCTGCCCTCAAATCCATCGACGCAGCGACTACAAAAAAATCTCGGCTCTGGGGCCGCAATCTTCTCGTCGGCGGACAAATTGCCCTGTCGCTCGTGCTCCTCACCGTCTCCGGGGTTCTGGTGGAAGGGTTCCGATCACAGCTCACCCGCGGTCCCGGCTTCCGCACCAACCATCTCTACTTGATGAGTTTCGATGCAGGCTTTCTTCACTACACCGACGCGCAACGCGAGCGGTTCTACAATCAGCTCATCGATAAAACGCGCTCAGCGCCGGGCGTGCAGTCCGCCGCACTGGTTTCCGCCATCCCAATGGCCATCGGTGGCAGCATGGTAGGCGTGGTGCCGGAACGATATCAATTAAAGCGCGGACAGCAAGCGCTACAGGTCTTCGATGACGTGGTGAGCGATGGCTATTTCGAAACGATGGATATTCCTATCGTGCAAGGCCGGCCCTTTTTGCAATCGGATATGGCCAATACACCCGCCGTCGCAATCGTGAACGAGAAGTTCGCCAGCCACTATTGGCCCAATCAAAATGCCGTGGGGAAGAGATTCCACCTCCGCGCTGCAACCGGTCCGTTGGTCGAAGTCGTTGGAATCGCAAAGATGTCGAAATATCTCTGGATCACGGAGGCGCCGACAGATTTCATATATCTGCCGTTTTCACAAAACCCGCAACCAAATATGACCCTCGCTGCGCAGTCGAAAGCTTCGGACGCAACCGCGCTGGCTCCCGTGCTGAGGCGAGTAGTGGAGTCCATCGACCGGAACATGCCCGTCTTTGATGCGCGCAGCATGCAGGACCTCTACGACAATCGCGCTGTGAAAACGCCGCATCTCATTAGCGAAATTGTGGCTGCATTAGGAATCATGGGTCTGGTGCTCGCCGTAATCGGCCTGTACGGCCTCATAGCCTATTCGGTGAGCCGCCGCACGCGCGAAATCGGGATTCGCATGGCCATCGGCGCAGATCGACTGAAGGTCCTGAAAATGATCTTACGGGAAGGCTTCACTTTGGGAATTGCCGGTGTGGCCGCAGGTTTGATTATCGGCCTGCTCGCCTGCCGGGCCATGACCTCCATGATGCTCCTGAGCTTCAGCCATGTGGGCATCCTGCCCTTTGCCGCAGTGTCGCTGCTTCTCGTTCTCACCACCATGAGCGCAGCTTACGTGCCGGCGCGGCGTGCTTCCTTGATCGATCCAATGCGCGCACTTCGCGACGAGTAATCGCTAGGCGATCCACTCGAGCTTGAGCGTCCAAAACCAGCTCAGGTATTTACGACCGGCGGCTATCTTTGGCAAATTCGATTTCCCGTTCTCGGCGTCGCAGCCCATCCATATCGACTTCGTCCAGTGAGCCTTCGAGCGCATCCAGCCGCTCGGCAGGGCTCTTCTGGATTTGCGAAGCCCAGTTTTCCAGCGCCTGATGAACCGCCTGCTGCACACTGAAGCCCCGACTCGCGGCCAAGCTCTTGATTCTACGAACCTCCAGTTCAGGCAATCGAACGCACAGGATCTTAAGATGCTTGTTCGCTGGCATGCTGACATCCTAACGGATCAGATCTGTTTTAAGCATTACCGCTCTGCTAAACTACAGGTTTACCCGTCCACCATCGGCTGGGAGTGCGCATTTATGGCAAAAGTTTGTGAAGTCTGCGGCCGTGGCCCGCAATTCGGAAATCGGATCAGCCACGCCCACAATGTCACCAAGCGGCGTTGGAATCTGAATCTTCAGAAGGTCCATGCACTGGTCAACGGTGCCGGCAAGCGCATACGTGTCTGCACGTCCTGCATTCGCAGCGGCAAAGTGCAAAAAGCGCCGCTCGCGTAGCCTGCGTCGGCAGCTCCTTCCCACACCACAGTCCTGGCAGGAACGTCCGCGGTATGGACGAACTTGCACGCGATAATTGAAAACGATGTCGCGGGTTCACGCAATTGTGCAGCGCCTCGGGAAAGTGGGAATCGATTTCCTGATCACACTCGCGTTGTTCCTGGTGTTCTATTTCACCGGGCATGGGTTGATAGCCACGCTCTGCTTTCTCGCTCTGATCCCCCCTGCCGCCATTCTCGCTTTTCGCAGCCTTCGCTCGCTTCGCCGCAACTCGCTGTGGAGTTTGCGCAACCGGCTTCTCGTGGTCTACGGCTTGATCGGCGTCCTCCCCATTCTGCTTCTCTTCGTTCTGGTCGGAATCGGCGCCTGGGGAGTCATGAACGAGTTGGCGATTTATCTCGCCAGCTCCGCCCTGGATCGCCGGCTGGATTCCATCAATGGGGCTGTCGAGGCTCTTCATAGAATGCCCCCCGATAGGCGCGAACTCGCCGCTCCGGAGGTCGCCAAGGCGTTCAGTGACACCCTTCCCGGTATTACGTTCTACTTCCGCGATCAGACCGGCCTTCATCGCTATCCGGTCGGTGCTCCCGATATCAACCTTCCCGCCGGCTGGAAAAATGTAAACGGCTTGCTGGTCCTGCAAAGCCGCTTTTACGCCTGGGCTCATGTCATAGATCACGAAAACGAAATTACTGGCATCGCGCCACTTTCCGACGAGACGGTCGAGAACCTCGTTCCCCACCTGGGCCTCATCGCGCTCGTCGAAACGCATCGACGTGATGAAAAGGTGAGATCGGCGTCATCCGGCTCGCTGAGCACGACAGAAACCGGCTCGTCTGAAAATCCTGACTACCAGTTCAAACTCAACCAATCTTCAGGACCGCGCGGCCCTAATCGCATCCCCCCTCCCGTCGGACGCCTCGACATTCCGGTCTTCATTCCAACCACGCTCCAGCATTTCCATCTCGATACGCCCGGAAAAACTTATCCCGGCCTGCTGCTCGTGTATTCGCGCCCTTCGGCAGTCTGGCGCAGCTTCTTCTCGCGTTCGGAAGTGATTCGCGGCGTTATCTTCGATGTCTTCATCACCATTGCCATTCTCTTCCTGCTGGTCGAGCTCGTCGCCGTACTGATCGGAATGTCCTTGGCGCGTCGTATCACCGGCTCGGTGAATCAGCTCTACGCCGGTACCCGCCGGGTTATTCACGGTGACTTCCGCCAGCGTATTCCCGTGCGCGATCGCGATCAGCTAGGCGAGCTTTCCCAATCCTTCAATCAGATGACCGGCAATCTCGAGCGCCTCCTCGTCGTTGAGAAAGAGAAAGAACGCCTGCAGACCGAGCTTGAGATCGCGCGTGAGGTCCAAAGCCAGCTCTACCCGAAGGAAGCTCCTCCCACTTGCGGCGTGAAACTCACCGTGCGCTGCGATCCCGCCCGCATGGTCTCGGGCGATTATTACGATTACCAGGAGCTTGCAGGCAGAAAGCTTGCGTTCGCCATCGGCGACGTAGCCGGAAAAGGAATTTCGGCCGCCCTGCTGATGGCGACTCTGCACGCCTCCTTGCGAGCCCAGATCAGCCAGGATCAACCGACCCAATACCAGCCCAATGGCGAAGACGATTGCACCCACTCGCGTGCCCCC
>JAVKSW010000122.1:0-7366 GCA_039583505.1 Bryobacteraceae bacterium
GCAACCGCCTCCGGCTTGAATACGCCATAAACCAACTCATCCATGATGTTGCGATTGATCTGTTCGCATTCCTCGGAATTTGGGCGGATATACTCGAGTCCGCGCGCGGTGAGCTTCTGCGGATAGACATCGCTTTTGACAAGCCAGCGAGTTCCGGTCAGACCGAGGCGTTGAAACCTCTCTCTGACGCTTCCCCTGCGACCACTTCGGCGATGTGCAACCAGGGAAGCGGCGAGTGCGGCTCAACGTACGCAAGCGCCTCATGAACCGTGTTATCCGGACAGATGAGGAACTCAGCCCCTATACTTGCGAGCTTCTGAGCGGAGGAGAGCATCAGCTTCCCCGTTCCCTGTAGATCGCGTCGCTGGAGACAATCGACGTACTTGGCGAAGGAGTGCGTGTGCATCGAGATCTCGGGATGCGCATGCGGCCCCAGCACTCGCGCCCCTTCCACGCAGATGGTCCGGTAGCACAGAGCTGCGCCTTCGGCCGAGCACGCGACGATGCCAATGTGCTTGGGCATAACTATCGCACCCCATCTCTACGAGGACGGGTGCGCCTGCACGATCCTCAATGCCCGCGAGGCGGCAAGCGCCACATCCGGATCGATATCCTTGGCCAGCGCATTCAGCGTCGGGAGGGCGTCATCGCTCCGGCTCGCCGCAAAAATGGAACACAACGCGATCTTCTGGTCCTTCGTCGCTTGCGCAACCAGCGGGAACAGGGCTCGCCTTACGTTCTCGCGCCGCGCAAGCTCCGTGAGATAGGCCGTCGCATTCGCCGCGTGCCCTTTCACATCCAGGTTTTCAACCAAGTAGGGCAGCGGGCTGAATTCCGAGGTGTCTACCTTTCCTTCATCCACCAGCGCAAACGCGCCCGCCAGGTGCACTTTCCAATCCGCGTCTTTCTCGTCGTACGCCTGCGTGAGCGCAGGGGTGTCGTCCGGCTCCCGAATGCGCCCCAGTCCTTCGAGCGCCGACGCGCGCAGGTCCGCATCCTGGTCCGCCGCGTATTTCTGAAATACCGTCCGATCCTCCGGAATACCCAGCATCGCCAACGCTTCGAGAGCCGCCCGCCGAATCCGCACGTTGCGCGCATTCGTCAAATCCGATCGCACATCCGGAGCGCACGTGGCACAATGCAGCACGCCAATCGCTTCGAGCGCCGTCGCCTGAATGCGATCGTCCAGATCGTGAGCCGGCGAGGACAACGCCACGCACGCCGCCGCGTCATGTATCTTCTCGAGCGCCACCAGGCTCTCAAAAATCACTTCGCTATTCTTGGCGTGCATCGCATCTTCGAGTGCCGGAATAGCCGCGCGATCCCGCAGAATTCCGGCCGCTCGAGCGGCATTCGACCGCGCGTCAATCCCGGCGCCTTCCCGCACCTCATCCGCCAGCGCCTGCGCCACATCGGGCCGGATCTTCACGTCTGCCTCAATCACTTGGTCGTTGCGCGACGAGAAAAACGTCTTCACCTGCCGAACGCCCCGAGTCAACGGGCCGGTTAACCCGCCTTTGACCACGTATCCCGGCACATAGTAGTTCGTGATCCCATCCGTCGCGCGGATCTCGACCTCGCCATCCTTGTCATGTGTGGCCGTCGCCAGCGGCGCCAGGCTCGCTTGGGTACCGATCTTCACGATCGCCTTCACCGCTTCCACCCGAATGTCGCGATTGGGATCGCTCAAGTATTGCGCTAAAGCCGGTATTGCGCCCGCGTCTTTCTTTCCCAAATCGCGTATGCGCAGGATGCGCTGATTGGTATTGAACCTGTCCTCATTCTGGCCCGCCGTCAAGACGCACAAACAAACTGCGCACGCGGCGATAGAAAACACGCGCAAGAACATACTGTGACCTTAACCGGCCTAGCGCACAACTTCAACAGTTATCTTGTGCGGGATCAACCCTGCTTCGTAGCCCAGGTCCAGCAGTTTCTGCGCCGCGCGCGGCACAATCTCGCCGCCGTCTATCGTATTTTGATTGACGTACATTCCCACGAACTGTTCCGCTAAACGCGTATCCAGCTCGCGCGCAAACTGCATCGCATAGTTCAGCGCTTCTTCGCGATGATCGAGCGAATATTGAATGCTTTCGCGCATCAGCCGGCAACACTCCGCCTGCACCTCTGCCCCTAAATTCCGCCGCAATGCATTCGCGCCCAACGGAAGCGGCAATTGAAACTTCGCCTTGAACCATTTCCCCAAATCGATGATGTTGTGCAGCCCTGTGTGGTCATACGTCAGCTGTCCTTCATGAATCACCAGGCCGCCATCCACTTCGCGGTTTTTCACTGCGTCCAGAATCTGGTCGAACGGAACCACCACGTGTTCGAAATCCGGCTGGTAAAGCTTCAGCGCCAGAAACGCCGTCGTCATGGTCCCGGGAATCGCAATCCGCTTACCCTTCAAATCCTCGGGCAGCATGTGCCGCGCGCTCACCACGATGGGTCCGTACCCGTCTCCCACGCTGGAGCCGCTGGCCATCAGAACATATTTATCCGCCACGTATGGATACGCGTGATAGGAAATCGCGGTCAGCTCGTACAGCCCCTCGGTGGCCTTCTGGTTTAGCGACTCGATGTCTTCAAGGATGTGCCGGAATGTGATCAGGCGTGAACGGATTTTCTTGGTCGCCAGCCCGTAAAACATGAATGCATCATCGGAGTCCGGGCTATGAGCGCAGACAATTTCGAGCGGCGGGGCGGGGCTCATACAAGGCGGTTTGCAAATCGAGAAACACTCAGTGTAACAAGCGGCCTGCAGTTGGCTGTCTGCGGTTGACTGCGTACGCGGCCAAACAGAGCCGCGAGTACAAGGAGCGCTTGCCTTCTGCTAACGAACTGCTGCGATATGGCGCTAGCTCAGATACTCGATGCCGCGCGAAGAGCCAGCAGGTGCGGCGCCAGAATTTCCAAATCCTGCTCGAGGGCCGTCAGAGAGAACCGGCACACCTGCTCCTCCTGTTGATTGGCCGCGAGTTCCAGTGCTTGCGCGTGCGCGCGGGCGCAGGGCGCATGCAGGCTCGCCAGCGACCCCTTAATCGTGTGCGCGCCCCGTGAGAGCCGATTGTAATCGGTAGCCGCAAGCGCTTTTCGCAGCTCGTGCAACTGCTCCACGCTCTCCACCAGAAACAGGTCGATGATCTCGATCAGCAGGTCCCGATCGTGCGCAACCTGGGCCTGAAACTCCTCCGGCTCAAATATGGGCAAGTCCGATACCGCCGTGTGTCCGGCCTGCTGCGGATGGGCCACCGCGCGAGCCAGCATCGTCACCACTTGCGAGAACGTGTTGGCCTCGAACTCTCTCGGCAGATACCCGTCCACCCCTGGATTTGCTCCCTCACACGATCCGCATGCGTCCCCTACGCCCGCGGCGAACGAAATCACCGCGGTCCTGCCCGTCTGGTGTTGCCGCTTTTCCAGCTCCCGCAGCTTCCCGGTGAACTCCGCTATCTCATCCACCTCCGGTGAGCCCACGAGCACCGCATCGAACTTTTGAACTTGCACCGCTTCGCAGGCATCCTGGAACCCCTTCGCCGGAAGCACTTCGTGGTTCGCCTGCTCCAGCACCGACGAGATGCGTTCACACTCCTCCGGACTCTTTTCAATCAGAAGAACTCGTAGTGCACCCATGTTTTATTCACCTGTTTTATTCCACCCGTAATTAATCTCACCCGCGCGCAAACTGCCTTACTCAACCCGTCCCCCTACAGTTATCGGCATTTTCGCGCAATCTTCATAGCCGTCCACGCCTCTTTCTCTCGCCATCCCGACGCAACTTTCGTCTCCGATTCTGTACTTACATTCTGGTGTTGTATACTCTCGGATTAGTGGGGGTGTGTCTTCCCTAGTTTTGCGACTCGCACCGTCATAGCTCAAACTCCTCGGTGGCCTAAGGCTCTGCTCTCCGGCCTCGAAACCCTTTCAGGCACACTTTTCAACCTCGTCTTCCCCGACGACTGCCGGCTTTGCGAACAGCCCTTGCGCAATGTATCTCGCATACCAGTATGCGCTCAGTGTCTCTCCCTGCCGCAGCCCCTGCAAGCCGATTTTTTCTGCCGCAATTGCCGCACCCCTTTTGTCGATTCCTATCCGCTCGATGAGCATGACCTCTGTACGGTCTGCCGCGAGAGTCAGGTGAACTTCGACGCAGCCTACTCTTTCGGCAGTTACGATGGCGCCCTCCGCAAGCTCATTCATCTCTTCAAATACGGCAAAGTCGAAAGCCTGGCCCGGCCCCTCAGCCGCTTCTTGATTCGCGCCATGCCGCTTGAACTGCGCTTCGATTTGCTCATCGCTATGCCCATGCACTGGCGCAAACAGTGGGAGCGCGGATTCAATCAAGCCGACCTGCTGACCCGGCCCCTCGCCCGGCACTACGGTCTGAACGTCTCGACCAGCCTGCGCCGCCGGCGTTATACCAGGTCGCAAGCCGGATTGACCGAAGCCGAGCGCCGGCAAAACCTGAAAGATTCGTTCCGCGTGAGGGAAGCTGGACAGATTGCCGGTAAGCGCGTGCTGCTGGTAGACGACGTATTCACAACCGGCGCCACTTTGCGTGCCGCCGCAGGTACGCTAAAGGCGGCTGGCGCTACCCAGGTGTCCGCGCTCACCCTTGCCCGAGTGGACCGCCGAGGTTTCCATGCGAATACAACTCTTTCCCCGAACCCCGCCGTCGCAGTTTCTGCAGCGAGTGTCTGATGCCCAGCCCGGATCGACTTCATAGACCCGTTCTCGTGCTGAACGCCAGCTACGAGCCCATCAACATCTGCGCCGCCCGCCGCGCCCTCGTGCTCATCTTGAAAGGTGTCGCCTCCGCCGAAGAAGTCGCGCCCTCCCATGTCCATTCCGCCAAGCGCGTCCTCAGCATCCCGTCCGTCATTCGCCTGCTCGAATACCGGCGCATCCCGCATCAAACCCGTGCGCTCTCACGCAAAAACATTTTGATGCGCGACCGCTACACTTGCCAGTATTGCCACCGCACCCTGCCCTCTGGCGAAATGACGCTCGATCATGTCGTGCCACGCTCCCGCGCCGGTGAGACCGCCTGGGAAAATCTGGTCGCTTGTTGCCATCCCTGCAATAACCGGAAAGGCAATCGTACGCCCGAAGAAGCCGGCATGAAGCTGCTCCGCGCCCCGCGCCCGTTCAGTTTGCACACCAGCCGTCACCTCATGCGCCTGCTGGGGCGCAGCGACGATCAGTGGCGCAAATATCTGTTCTATTCCGATTAGGCCACTATCGGCGTTCCGTCTGCCGGTCCGTGGTCTTTCGCTTTTTCAGGCGCTTTCTCCGGCCCCTTTTCGGGCTTGGCCTTGGCAACCGCCTGCACTTTCACCGGGCTGATGATCACGTGCGCATTCCGGCCTTCTAAGCGCGGCTGCCCTTCAATCGCCCCGACTCCCGTCAGGTCTTCCGCAAAGCGCAGCAGCAGCTTCTTGCCCAGGTCCGTATGCGCGATCTCTCGCCCGCGGAACTGCACCACCGCCTTCACCCGGTTTCCTTCCTGCAAAAACCGGATCGCGTGATTCTTCTTGAACTCGTAATCGTGATCGTCGGTATTCGGCCGGAACTTCAGCTCCTTCACCTGAATGACGTGCTGCTTCTTCTTGGCCTCGTGCTGCTTCTTCTTCTGCTCATACTGCCACTGGCCGAAGTCCATCGCCTTGGCCACCGGCGGTTCAGCAGTCGGCGCGATCAAAATCAAATCCAGACCCAGGTCCTGCGCTCTCCGCACAGCGGCGAGAGTCGGCATCACCTCCACGGATCCGTCCGGGAACACAGCACGCACTTCTTTGGCACGTATCGCTTCATTGACATTTTCTCGGATTCTAGGCCGGCGCGGCGGGAAACTTCTTGGTGGATACATGCCGGACTAGCGGGCGGCGCGGTTCAGCGCGTGAAAAACAGTGACGAAAGAGTTCAAATGTTGTACCTCGTTCCAGTTTACACGCAAATTGTCTCCCCGGGGCGGGCACTTCGACAGAGCTGGACCCGCCCATCGCCGCAGATGGGCCCGGCATGGCAGCACGCGTCAACTCTGGACGCCGAGTATGATCTCCGCTGCCGTCCATTACGTTATCTGCAAGCAGGGCGACCCTATGGCCGTATTCGAATCAGAACCGCGACCGCCAGGAAGCGGCCCGCATCCCGCTCGATAGAATCTATCAAACAAGTTGTGCACGCCATCTCCGTCAGGTTCACTTTGGCCACGCTAGCCCTGCTCGCCTCGGTACAGGCCCAAGTCCCGCTCCCCCGGGATCGAGCCGCGCAGATCGAACGCTCGCTGAACCAGGGTCTCCAAGGCGATCCGCTGAAATGCGAGGTCCAAACCGTAAAGCCGTTCCTCGACTTTGCCTTTCGTATTCAGATCGCCTACGTCGTCAACTGCCCCATCCGCCAGTTCCAGGGGAAGGAAACTTCGCTGGTTACCATACTTCGGGTAACACCCTCGGCGAGTAAGCCGGTCATGCTCACCGACCATGTCACCATCGCCGGCATGCCCGCGCAGCTTGCATCGAAATTCAAACTCCAGCGTTTTCACGACGAGGCTGAATTCAGCGGCGCCTTTGCAGTCGGTGTCGGCGACTATCGCATCGATCTCATAGTCATCGACGACCGCACCCGTTTTTTTCGTAAGAGCTGGACAGCCACGGTCACTGGTCGCATGGCGAAGCAAAACACTCCACTCGCCATGGAACCGAACACGGCCGCCGCCATTGCACCTCCGCGTTGGGACACTCCCGACGGCGACGCAGCGGGTCTGAAGTTGACCGTGCTGCTCGATGCCGCTCCCATGAACTCCTTCGCGTTGAAGCTGCGCGCCTGGGATCGCACCTTCTTATTAGATTCCGTCGGCTCGCTCCTCAACAAGATCCCCTCCTCGTCCGTGCGGCTGGTGGCCTTCAACCTCGATCAGCAACACGAGCTGTTCAGGGTCAACGATTTCAATCCCTACGATCTGCGCCAGCTCGACGCCGCCTTGCAGAATCTCGAGCTCGGAACTGTCTCCTACAACGTGCTTCAGCAGCGGCAAGGCTGGTCGGAGCTGCTGGCCAATCTCGTGAAACAGGAAGAGCGAGCGGAACCCCCGGCCGATGCCGTCATTTTTTTAGGACCGCATACCCGGATCGCTCAGAAGATCCCGCATGAGTTCCTGAGCTGCGGGGACGGCGTCCACCCGCGCTTCTTCTATCTCGAATACTTCCCCTATTACGGACGCGATTTCCCGGACACCCTCCAATACGTGACCACCGCCTGCAACGGCACGGTGCTCAAACTACACTCCCCTTCCGACCTCGCCGCCGACCTGGAAAAACTCCGCCGCAAACTCTCCCCGCCCGCCAACCAGATCAGCTCACGTTGA
>JAVKSW010000123.1:0-7363 GCA_039583505.1 Bryobacteraceae bacterium
AGACCGTTCTGCGCGGCCACTAACGATAAGCCATTGTGCGCGACGATCACCCAGACAGTTTCTTTAATGGCATCCACCGGCTGAAAAACCGGCTCGGCGTCGGGCGACGCACGCAATCGGTACAGGCCGACTGTGGTGCCCGCATAAATTGTGCCGCCTAATCTGCCGATCGCGTAAACACTCCCGCTGAGTCCCTGCGCCTCGCCGAAGCGCGTGAGTGCCGGCTCAAACCGCGCAATACCGCCATCCGTCGCGACCCAAACGTTTGCCTGGCGATCGGTGAACAGAGCTGTTACGAACTCGCTCGGCAATCCGTCGCGTTTTGTCGCTCGGCGATTGAGTTGGCCTTGCGCGTTCAGCAACACCATGCCGCCGCGCTTCGTGCCAACCGCGATATCGCCCGTCGACAAGCGGGAAAGCGTGTAGATTGTGTGCTCGGAAAGGTAGGCATCCGCCCCCGTGAGAAAAGGCTGCAGTATATTGCCGTGCAAACGGTAGAGTCGCTGAGTGGATGCCAACAGCACCAAATCGCGCGACGCGTAGGCGGCAACGAGCGGATCTTCGAGGAAACGGGCTCCCCAGGCGCTTGGGATCAGACGGCCGTTTTCAATCGAAAGCAGTCCGCTTGCGTTGCTCGACAGATAGATTTTGCCAAATGCTGCGAAAACAACGCGGCCAATCGTGTCGGCCGAAAACCAAACCTTTACCGGACCTTTTTTCGGAACCAGGAACAACCGATGGTCGGAGCTAAAGTACACTCCCTGGTCGGTTGGCAGGACATTCCAGATATCGCCGAATTGCCGGTCCGTTTGCGAAAAGCGCTCAAGCAGCGACACAAACTGCATGGCGCCGTTAGCCGCGACATGCAGGTATCCGAAGGTGCCTTGGCCGCCGGCATATACGACGCCATTGGCGTCCACCGCCAGTGCCTTCACGCCAGAACGGTTGTCGAGGGGGATGCGACGCCAGGAAACGCCATCGTACTCGAGGATGCAATCGGTATTGCCGAAGTACAGAACGCCCCGTCGGTCCTGAACAATTGCCCAGTTTTGGGGTGAGGCGGTGTAAGTCTTTGGAGAATAGCTCTGAAAAGAAAAGGAGCCCGCTTCGGGGCTCAACGCCGCCCGAAGCGGCGCGTGGAGAATCAGCGCGAAGAATGCGCCTACGGTCCCCAACTTCCGGCGGAACATGGCTCCGCTGATTGTACTATTGGCGGGCTTTCCGCTTGTAGACGCCAATGCCGATAAGGCCGCTCAGGAGCAGCACGAAAGTAGCCGGCTCAGGTGTGCTGCTTAGAGTGGCGCTGACGGTGGTAAAACCGGCGGGGTCGGTGGGTGTGCCATCCAAGTTGAAAACCAGGCGGACTTCGCCCACAGTTACGGGAGGGAAGGTTGCGTAAGCGTTAAGGTTCCCATTCGGGTTGCTTACGGTCAGTACCACGGGCGGTGGATCGAGGAGACTACCCGTAGGGATGCAACCGGTGGGATTGTGAGCGTCACTTGTAAACACACCGCCCGGGCAAATCCCCTCCGTCACGGTAACTGAGCCTTCGACGTCGAGGCCGAGGAACGCTGAACCTATCGCGGGAGGAGGATCGAAACTGTATTGGATTGCATAATCGACGACGCTCGTTGTGGAGCCGAGAAGATAGCTGATGTCGAAGCCGGGTGAGCTCAAGACAGAAGGGCTTATGAGGAAATCGTTTGACTCACTGGCTGAATCTTCAAGCAGAGAGAAGTTGGAGAACGTTACGCCACCTACCGTGCACCCACCGGAAGAAAGGGCCTCATAGCTTGTGATGGTTCCAGGAAGACAGGGCGCGCCATAAACTCCGGCGAACGACCCCAAAAATACGAGCAAAAACGCGGTTTTCAACAACGTAGACCCCTCCGATGGAAGGCCCAGTGTATCACCCGCGACATCCAGAAATATCGATTTTCTGCAAAAAACTTTGAAACCTTTTTTGCAAAAGTACTGGACCCTATAGGTCCACGGACCACGCCTCGCGCGCCGCCTGTGTGTTCTCAAACAGTCTCTTCGTTTCGGAGACCATGTTGTCCATTTTCGCGTCCTCGTGCGCCGGATCGTGATGAAACAGAATCAGTTGTTTCACTTGCGCGTCTTTCGCGACACCGGCGGCTTCGAGGTAAGTGCTGTGTCCCCAGCCTTTGCGCGAGATATATTCTTCGGGCGTGTATTGAGCGTCGTAAATCAAAACATCCGCGCCTTCGGAGTATTCCCGCACGGTCTTATCCAGTTCCGGATCGCCGTGCTCCAGATCGCTCGCGAACACGATGACGGCTCCCTTCGACTCCACGCGATATCCATAGGCTCCTTGCGGATGGTTCATGGGGAAAGAAGTAACGGCCAGATCGCCATAACGAAGGGTCTCGCGCTGAATTTGAACAAACTTACGCCTGGCGGGCAGGAACTGAAAGCTCACCGGAAAATACGGGCTCGACATCTGCCCCTCCAAGGTTTCGCAGAGCTGCCGCTCGGGTGGGAAAGAGTGAAAGCTGACGGAATTGGATGGATTGTACAAGGGTGCAAAAAACGGGAGGCCTTGAATATGGTCCCAATGGAAGTGCGTGAGAAACACTTTCAGGTGAATAGGCCGGCTTTGAAACTCCTCCATCAGCGAGAGCCCTAAATTGCGAATTCCCGTACCGCCGTCGATGATGATGAATTCACCATCTCCGGCGCGGATCTCTAAACAGGAGGTGTTGCCGCCATAGGACAGATTGGCGGGTGTCGGAGTGGGTGTCGAACCTCGCACACCCCAAAACCTTAACTGCAGACGAAAACCGTCGCTCACTCCACCTCCAGGCAATTTCAGTACACCAACGCTGGCTACGCAATGTTATCGTAGATCGCCTGCTTGTTGCATTCTGGAACTGAAATGAGTGCTTGAAACGCAAGAGAGCGGCAGCGACTCCGTGGTTCCCAAGGGAGGAGGACCAAGCTTGGAAAGCCAGTTGAAAACTCAGGAAGATAACAAGGCGGAACGAATCAGCCGGGTAATTTTTGAGCACGCGGCGCGCATCGGCAAAGAGCAGGACATCGCAAGGCTGATCGCGCTGAACGCAGACCTGGCGCGAGACTTGGTAGGCGCGGACCGCTGCAGCGTCTGGCTCGTGGATGAAAATTCTGACGAGCTGTGGACCAAAGTCGCTCACGGCGTGGATAAGATCCGTATCCCGGTCGAGCGCGGCCTGGTGGGCGCCTGCGTTAAGACAAATCAATCGATCATCGCCAACGATGTGGCTTCCGACTGCCGCTTTCTTCAACACGTCGACATCGGCAGCGGTTATCGCACGGAATCGGTGCTGGTAGTGCCGTTGCGGGCCGACGGACAGGTGATCGGAGCTTTACAGGTTTTGAACAAACGCGGAGGTTTTTCGCCCGAGGATGCAGAGTTGCTTGGTTTCATGGCCAGCTATTCCGCTTCGGAGATTCGCGGCGAGCGGCTTCGGCAAGAGGCAGAAGCGGCCCGCCTCCTTCGCCGGGAGCTCGATATCGCTCGCGAGGTGCAGAGTAAGCTTCTGCCCCAGGAAAGAGAAGTTGTTTCGGGACTGGAGTACGCCGGCTTTTGCCGATCAGCCAAGTTTGTGGGCGGCGACTATTATGATTTCCTGCCGCTGCCAGGAGAACTGTTTGCGTTCACACTCGGTGACGTATCGGGCAAAGGAATACCCGCAGCGGTGCTCATGGCCAGCATTCATATGTCATTGCGGGGTCAATTGCTTCGGAACCCCTTGCCGGTTTCGAAAGCAATCGAAGAGCTGAATGGGACCGTATACAAATCCTCGAGCGAGGACCGCTATACAACTCTCTTTTGTGGCGTGCTGAACCGTGAGAGGACGAAGCTGACATACGTCAACGCCGGTCAGATCCCGCCGATTGTCTTGCGCACGGGCCCAGACGGCCAAATCGACCGGCTCTCGGGCGGTGGATACCCGGTCGGGATATTCGCCTCCGCGAAGTATCAGGAACATACCGTGGAGCTGGCGCCAGGTGATCTGATCGTCTGTTTCTCGGACGGTATTTCCGAAGCCGTAAACACCCGCGACGAGTTGTTGCCCGACGAAGCAATTGAACCCGTCTTAAATGACTGCAAAAGTTGTTCAGCGGAAGAAATCATTCACGCCGTTGTGCAGGCGGTCGATGATTACGCCGCAGGCATGGAACAATTCGACGATATGACGTTGATCGTCATGCGCGTGATGCCGCGATAGCGCTGCCCCGGTTTGCATCCTGGTCGAATTCCGCGACGGCATTCAATGCGGCATCGAAGTCTTTCTCCACCATGTGGGATTCTTTCATCAGCGAGATCCTGGTTTGCGCCTCTACCGACATGTCGGCAGCCGCGATGATGGCATCCAGGAAATCGCCGAATTCACGATTCGATCGGAGTAGCGACTCCATATCCTCGAGCGCCAGTCCGCTTAACTGCTGAAGGAAACCGATGAGGCGGTTACGGCCCAGCGATATTTCAAATTTGGCCCGGCGCAGGCGCTTCACTTCCTGGCCGATGATCATTTCGGCGGTGGCGGGGCTTATTATCGCGACAAGCTGTTCCAGGTAAATTCGGATGGTGCCGCTGATGGCCTTCAGCTCCTCGACTTGCTCGGCAAGCGCCGACAGAGCGATCTGGTCGCGCCGGCGGACACCGCGAAACACCTTCTTCCGCGGAATGACCGGCTGAATCACGTCCGTCGCCGGCGCGGTGATGTGCTGCACCTCCGCGACGAAACGATATCCGCGTCGCGGCAACGTCTCGATGTATTCCGGCTGGTCGCGCGAATCGTTGAGAGCCTCGCGAATCCTTCGAATAGCGGTGTTGATGCTGTGCTCAAAATCGACAATCGTGTTTCTCGACCACACGCGGGATTGAATTTCCTGGCGGGAAACCATTTGCCCGGGCCGCTCAGCAAGCATCACAAGCACGCGGAAGGCTTGGGGCGGTAAGTGCAAGCTCGTTCCGTTCTTCCGCAATTCCGAGCTGCGCAAATCCGCTTCGAACGTGCCAAACCGAAGCCGGGCAGAAGTCTGTACCATGCGGTCTCTCCTTCAGTTACGCCAAGCGGTGACATGCCAACGACTTAGCCATTCATAAATCTTTCACCATTAATTTACCTCACCTGCATCGAACTGGGGCAGCACCTCACCTAAGCTCATTCTTGACCGGCAGTGATGTCGGTGAAACAGAAAGCGAGAGTAATGAATGTCAGAAGAAAAGACGCGGAATCTACCGGAAGAAAACGTTCGCAAGGACGGCGCAGAGCTTGCCACCGAGGATTTGGAGAAAGTATCGGGAGGAGCGTTTGACGCCTACATGAATTTCAACTCCAGCTCGACTAATAAGAACGGTGCTAACGAAATCGGATCCTTCTCGTCAGGCGCGTCCAATCCGACAAAAATCCCTTAACTGCACGAAAGTGTGATGTCAAGGTGATGGATCGAAAGAAGAAACAAAAAATCGAGGAACAGGAGCGAGAACTGAGTGAAGAGGATCTGGATGGCATCGCCGGGGGTGCCTATTACGCACCGATCAGCGATCCGTATGGGCTCTTAGAACCCGATTCCTCCTCACCCGGAAACTCCAATAACGTGACCGGACCGAAACTGCCGGTCAAGCCGTAAGCCCTAGCTGTGGTCTAGCAGACAGCGCTTTCGGTCCATCGCAACACATCTTCGTGCGCGCTACGGCTACGGAGTTCAAGCCATAGAAATCAACCGAAGTACAACGAAAAAAGGAGATCTTAATAAATGTCAGAAGAAGCAAAGAATGAACTGTCGATGGAACAACTGGAAGGAGTCGCCGGCGGCGTTGGACCAAACGTCAAAGCATTAATGACCGATTTGAGAACAGGCGTTAATCCGCCGCAAAGCCTGCTGGATAAGACGCGACTCGGCGGCTTCCTTACCGCGATTCAGCATTTTGGGAGCACGCATGCGAGCATCTTGCAAAGCGATCCAAAACTGGCGGGCCTGACGACCCAACTGCACGAAGCCGAAAGCTATTTACAGAGCCATCCGAATGCAGAGGTCGGTAGCTACGCTGGAGCTTCCGCACTCATGAAAGACGTTGGTATGGCCATGTCATACGTCCAGCAACATGCAGACGGCGGTACAGCGGGCATACCGGGCGGATGGAATAGAGTGACCAATACCGAGGACAACCTACTCCCTTAAATTGAAGCTAAAAGCGCGACCTGCAAGCGCTGGCTACAATCCGGGCGCTTGCAGGTTAATGTACGTGCAAACGCTTCAGAAGCGCATCGAAGCGCACGACGGCAATCGAAGTTGAATCCATCAAGTCGTCGGTGATTTCGTCCGCGTCGTCCGCCTCGTTGTCCTGCTGAGCGCTTCCGTATCCGAGCCGCCCGGTCGTAACGCGCAAACGCTCGGCGAGAAATACGGCGATGGCGCGATAAAAGTGGGAGGCAAACTTGAAATCGCGGTCGAGCTTATCCTGCAACTCCACTCGCGGGATGGCGAGGACATTGCATTTCCCACTGCTGACCACGCTCGCCGAGGGTGGCCGCGAGTCCACGAACGAGATTTCCCCAATCAACTCGCCGGAAAAGAGCCGCGCGATTTCTTTCCCGCCCACGCTCACTGAAAACCGCCCATCAAGCAACAGAAACAAGTGCTCCGCGGGGCGACCTTCCTGGATGAGCACCGTGCCAGGGCTGAGATTCTTCACGGCTCCGCGCTCGGCCATCCACGCGATGTCGGAATCGTCCAGCACGCCCATCAGGTACATCGCCTTTCTCATTCGATTCGGCTCCTAGCTCAATTGTCTCTTCGCAAGCTCCGCGAAAAGTCCATTGTTGTCCATCAACTCTTGATATGTTCCCTGTTCCGCCACGTTGCCGCGATTGAATACGAAGATGCGGTCGGCCTGCATAACCGTGCTCAACCGGTGAGCAATGACGATGCGGGTTGCCGCGAGTTGTTCAAGGCTGCGCGTAACGATGCCCTGCGTTTGATTGTCGAGCGCACTGGTGGCTTCGTCGAATAGCAGGATGCGCGGCCGAGAAACAATAGCCCGGGCAATCATCAGTCTCTGGCGTTGTCCTCCCGAGAGGCCACCGCCATTATCGTCGATGACCGTATGCATTCCCATGGGCATGGCGCGAATGTCATCGTCGAGCCCGGCTAACCGCGCCGCATCCCAGGCATCGTCGATGCTGAGCGGCAAGTCGCCGACGATGTTCCGGAAGATATCGCCGCTCATTAAGCGGCTGGTCTGCAGAACCGTGCCAATCTGCTTCCGGACCGCCTGAATATCCAACCCGGGCAGATCCTGGCCATCGTAATAGATGGCTCCCGATTGCGGCCGCTCAAAGCCCAGCAG
>JAVKSW010000124.1:0-7337 GCA_039583505.1 Bryobacteraceae bacterium
AGGCCATAGCCGAGTCGTTTTTGGCCGTCTCGCTGGCGAATGGCGAGCGAGTCCTGACGCAGCCGGATACGCGCCATGCCATTCGAGGACCTTTCTGGAAGAACTATGCGGACTCCATCGAAAATCTGCACGGGTTCAATGACGGCGACGGGTTCGCTACCAGCTATGCGATCCACACAATGGAAGGCGCGTTTGCGGGGTTTGTCGAGCGCCAGAACGATCCGCTATACCGGGACGTAGAGTACGGAAAATCGCAGCGCTATTGGGTCAGCTGCATGCGGTCGCTTGCATTTTCGAGCGCTTACAGCACGCTTTGGTCCGCTACTCCTTTTGGGGAGCCTGGGGTCGGCAACGTTGAACTGCATAACGAGCCGGGGCTGGTGGACCTGATCGGCACACAGACTCTCGGTTTGGGATGGATGGTGGGTGAGGACGCGCTGGACCGGTACATGATCAAACGCTTCGAACGGCGTGTTCAGAACCCGTACGTGCGGGCGCTGGTACGCAGCATGTTGAATCCGATGCGGGGGTATGCCAATATCCTCGCCTTGCGCGTGCCTTGGCATCGAGACAGCCGGCCGGGCGTCTTTGAATACGTTCCGGAGGAAACCGATACTCCGCCGGACGAGTTGACCGGTCCGAAGTTTAGGGCGCGGGCGTGGCCGGAGAATGCGGCGTTCGAGATGCTGGCCGAGCCGGTGGTGGAACGCTTTGTCGGTTCGAAAGGCAGTACCTGCATAGGAGGCGGCGGGGAAGCTGTGTTGAAGCTGTCCCGCACCGACCTCGCCTTTGCGATTGATGGATGCCAGCTATATGGCCTGCCGCGCCACGTCAGCGGAGACGCATTGAACTATGTTGTGGGTCCGCGCTGGCGCTTCCGTCCGGAGAAACGGTGGACACCGTTCGCGGAGATTCTGGTGGGCGGCACGAAAATCACACAGGTGACCTTCGATCCGCAGAAGAAGCAGGAACTGGCCGCGATCAGCAAGACGCACGACCCGGAATACGCTTTGTACAGCACCGAGGCGGACACGAACGGCTTCACAATGATGGCGCGGGCGGGTATGTCCTACCGCATCAGCGATGCGTTCTCCTGGCGCGTGGGTAGCCTGGACTACCAACGCTCGTGGCTGCTCGATTCACCGCAGGGATTCGACTACAACCAGGGCGTGCGCCTCACGATGGGGATCGCCGTCACGATGGGGTCCTGGGAACGGTGAGGGGGCGTTTCGGCCCCGGATTCCGCGATTTTGAGAGACTTGACAGCGTTGTTAGACTGATGACTTGAGGGGTTTTGAGGACTGGCGCGGGAAGACAGTGCCGGGGTTTCTAAAGCTTCAGAGTTGGCCATACGATACGGACTGTAAGCACGACGGGCATGATGATGAACGGCCGCGAGGAATTCGATCCGCTGGCGCCGCAACGGGAGGCAGCGATCTTCTACGGCCTGTTCCTGCGCGGGCACTCTGCGGACGATTTGCGGCGCGACATAGACGTGCCCCGGCCGCTGCTGAACAAGTGGCTGCAGCCGCGACGTTACGAGGAGAGTTTCCGGGATTCCCTGCGGCAGATGTATAGCTATCGCAAGAAGGTGCTGGCGATTTTCGATGAACTGGTGCTGAAAGAAAAGCACCGTGTTCGCATCAATTAGCTCCGTTCCCTCATCTTAGTTGGATGGAGCTTCCGATCTTCCAGGTGGATGCGTTTGCGACGAGTGTGTTCTCCGGGAATCCGGCGGCCGTCTGCCCGCTGGAGAAGTGGCTGCCAGATGCGACGATGCAGGCGATCGCTACGGAAAATAATCTCGCCGAGACCGCGTTTTTTGTGCGGAACGGCGGGACGTTCGGCTTGCGATGGTTCACGCCGGTGTGCGAAGTGGATCTGTGCGGGCATGCCACGCTCGCCTCGGCTCATGTTTTATTTGAAGAGCTGAATGAACCGGGTGACGCGGTGCGGTTCGAGACCAAATCGGGTGAACTGGTAGTGAGGCGCGACGGCGATCGGCTGGCGATGGACTTTCCTTCCAGGCCGCCTGAGAAGGTAGAGCCGGATCCCGCGCTGGCGCCCGCTCTGGGCGGCAAGCCTCTGGAGATTTTGGCGGCGCGCGATTACCTGGTGCGGTATGGATCGGCCGAAGAGGTCCTGGCGCTGCGGCCCAATATGGAGGCCCTGAAGAAGATCGACCGCTTTGCCTTTATCGCCACCGCGCCTGGACGGGACTGCGATTTTGTCTCGCGATTTTTTGCGCCCGCGAAAGGTGTCCCGGAAGATCCGGTCACGGGATCGGCGCATTGCACGCTGATTCCGTATTGGGCGAAAGAACTGAGCAAAACGACGCTGCACGGGCGACAGATTTCGGCCAGAGGCGGCGAGGTGTTTTGTAAGCTGGCCGGCGACCGGGTCGAAATTGCGGGACATACCGCACTGTTTCTGCGCGGGCGCATTCAGGTGTAACGCGAATCCAAGCGGGCTCGGCAAACTTCGGCGAGAATAGGAAGACCGTGGCGGAAAGACGAATGTCGGTGTGCGCGCTCGACTGCCCCGATACGTGTGGGCTGGTGGTAGAGATTGACGGCGCCGGCCGCGCCACCAAACTGAGTGGAGATCGGGAACACCCGATCACGCGCGGGTTCCTGTGCGCGAAGGTCACCAAATACCTGGAGCGTGAATATCATGCCGAGCGGCTGCTGTACCCGCTGCGCCGCGTGGGCGTGAAAGGCGAGGGGCGCTTTGAGCGCGTCGCCTGGGATGAAGCACTGGACGAGATTGCCGCGCGTTTGCTTACCGTTTCAAGCACGGACGGGCCCGAGGCAATCCTGCCTTATAGTTATGCGGGGACGATGGGAATGCTCAACGGCTCCGGCATGGACCGGCGCTTCTTTCACCGGCTAGGTGCGTCGCAACTGGATCGCACGATCTGCGCGGCGGCGGGCGGTGAAGCGCTGAAACTCTCGCAGGGAGCGAAGTTTGGGACGGAACCGGAACAGTTTGCGCATTCGAAGCTGATCATCGCGTGGGGCGCGAATGTGCTCGGTACCAATGTGCACCTGTGGCCGTGGATTGTGGCAGCGCGGCGGAACGGTGCGAAGTTTTACGTGATCGACCCGGTGAAGAACCGTACCGGGAAGGCAGCGGACCGGCACTTCGCGATCTATCCAGGGTCCGACCTGGCCTTGGCTCTGGGCTTGATGCACGTGATTCTACGCGAGTCGTTGCAGGATGCGGAGTACGTCGCGAATTACGCGAATGGTCTTAACGCACTGGCCAAGTTGGCGGAGGGTTACACTCCGGAGCGAGTAGCGGGGCTGACGGGCATAGCGGCTTCCGAGATCGAGACGCTTGCTCGCGAATACGCGACAACCCGCCCGGCGGCAATCCGATTGAACTACGGTGTTCAAAGGAGCGAGCGGGGTGGAAGCGCGGTGCGGGCCATTGCGGCTTTGCCTGTTCTAACGGGGTCGTGGCGCGAGGTCGGGGGCGGGCTGCAACTCACAACCTCGGGCGCATTCGAGTTCAACAAGGCAGCACTGGAACGGCCGGACCTGCAGTTTCGATCGCCGCTAGGCCGTGCAGCGCGGATGGTGAACATGGCGCAACTCGGCCAGGCGCTGGTGGAATTGGACCAGCCGCGCGTGCGAGCTTTGGTGGTCTACAACTCCAATCCGGCGGCGATTGCGCCGAATCAGAGCAAAGTTCTGGCAGGCCTACAACGTGAAGACCTGTTTACCGTCGTGTTGGAGCAATTTCAAACCGATACTGCGGACTATGCGGATTTCGTGCTTCCCGCGACTACCTTTTTAGAGCATACGGATGTGTATCTGGCTTACGGCCATTACTATGTACAGTTCGCGCGGCCTGCATTGGCAGCGCCAGGGGAGACGAAATCGAACGTCGAAATCTTCCGGCTGTTGGCGAAGCGAGTGGGTTTCGAGGAAGCCTGTTTCGATGAGACCGAAGACGAGATGATCGGCTGCCTATTGGATTCGCACTCCCCGTACCTGGAAGGCCTTACGCTCGAGCAACTGGAACGCGAGCGCTTCGTGCGGCTGAAAGTCAGCCCCGGCGGTGAACCTTTTCTGCCGTTCGCGCAGGGCGGCTTTCGTACTCTTTCAGGGAAATTTGAGTTCGGGGCGGAGTCCCTTGAATACACGCCTCCTACGGAATCGAGATTCGGCGACGCGCAACTGTCGCGTCGTTATCCGCTAGAACTGGTGTCGGGCAAGAACGACGACAGTTTGAACTCTACTTTCGGCCACCGGGACGATGTCGATGGACAGACGGGCTTTTTGTCTATGCATCCTTTTGACGCGGACGCGCGCGGAATCGTGGATGGCATGTTGGTGCGAGCTGGTAATGATCGCGGGTCGTGCTTTTTTAAAGCCGTGGTCGCGACCGATGTCTCGCCCGGCGTGGTGCGCGCCCGGAGTGTGCGCTGGAATAAGCGCTCTGTCGCAGGTTTGGGAATTAATCAGCTCACTTCCGAACGGCTAACCGATGTTGGAGGCGGCCCAACCTTTTACAGTTGCCTGGTGGAAGTGGCTCCGGTGACACAGTCCACAGTGTGAGTACTGCCGGGACTGGTACACCTAGGCAGGTGCAGCGAGATGCGGCGCCACGGCCGGTACGAGCTAAGCAAGATGTTTTTCCTGGTGATCCGTGGCGCGGCGACGAACTTACATGCTGGGCTTACTTTCTTTCCATCCGAAGATGAGAGAAAGTTCTTTTTTCGCTCACCCTAAACTCATCGGACGTGCGCAACATTCGGTGTAACAGGCTTCCTCGGCTGGGAAATACACGGAGGTGAAGTTCTGCGACGGCTTCCGGGCAGTCACCACCTGAACCGAAGAGTTGAGGGCTCAAATTTTCTTTTTGCGCAATGTCATTGCTGGGTAAGGTTTTGGGTGGCT
The DNA here is from genome assembly GCA_039583505.1 of Bryobacteraceae bacterium. GTDB lineage: Bacteria > Acidobacteriota > Terriglobia > Bryobacterales > Bryobacteraceae > Bog-105. The sequence continues at coordinate 4,908 of JAVKSW010000124.1, forward strand.
GTAGCCGATAGGTGAGTTTATGAACACAGCGGGCCAGGGAGAGCCTAGGGGGAACAGGGTCCAGCCGCTCGGAAACCCGCGGTTGAGCCTCTGAAACTTTGGAGCTTGAATTGCTCATGGGCTGTGGTATGATTCGAAGATCCGAAAAGCGCCGACTTATCGGAACAGAAGCGCCGCGCGTCGGGAACTCAGGTTTGAATTCCAGCGTAGCTAAAGATAGCGCGAGCGCGTTCTCTGTTGTTCAGGGTTTTCGCCGAAGTAGTAATTGGTACATATCATTTACATTCGGCGGGAAAACTGTGCTACCGTTGTTGAACCCTTTTTGAAAACGCCTACGTCTAAAACGGAGACTTGGCAGCTTCGAAACAATTTTAAGTGGGCAACGCGAGTCGTTAGAAGGAGAAAACAAAATGACGAAGACCGAACTAAATAAATTTAAAAAGATCCTGGAGAGCAAGCAGGACGAACTGGAGCGCTTTGTTCGCAACCGCGATGCGATCACGATCGAGAAAAGCGCCGACGCACTGGACGAAGTGCAGCACGCGGCGGAACGCGAACTAGCGATTCGCAATCTGGACCGCGATTCGAATTTGCTACGGAATGTGAGGTCGGCCCTTCGTCGAATTGAAGACGGTTCGTTCGGCGTCTGTCTGCATTGTGAAGAGGAGATCAGCCCCAAGCGTCTGAACGCTGTGCCGTGGGCTCCTTACTGCATTCAGTGCCAGGAGCAAGCAGACCGCAATCAGGACGAAGGCAACGACATGTTCGAAGACATGCTGGTCAACGCCGCCTAAATTTCGACATCGCCAATTTCTCAGCAGGGCGCCATCTGTGGACGGATGGCGCCCTGCTTCTGTTTAGCGGCAGAGAGCGTAACGAAGTGAATTGCTTTTTCGCCTACCAAACGAGCGTCCTTACGTGAATGGGCCGAATCGTTCTATGTTGAAGCACTTCGCAATATGCCTCGCCGCCGCGCAACTGGCCTGTGTGATTTCCCTTGCTCAAGAGGCGACCCGCACGGCTTCAAAACCGGCCGAACGCGTTATCGGCACGGTCACCGCAGTCGATCACACGAACCATACTGTAACCGTGAAAGAAGACAAGACCGGGACGGAGTACGCGGTTCAGCTCGCAAACACGAAGACTTTGCTCAAAGTCGAGCCGGGTGCGAAGGATCTGAAGAACGCAACACGGATCACCGCCGACGATCTGGCGACAGGCGACCGCGTGCAGATCGGCGGATCGAAGACGGCGGACAATCCGGCCTCAATCGTAGCTCGCAGTGTGATTCTGATGTCAGCCCGCGAGCTTCAGCAACTGCACCAGGAACAATCGGCTGAGTGGCAGCATAGCACTGCGGGCGTAGTGACGGCAGTGGACGCTGCGGCGCATACCCTAAACGTAACGGCACGTACGCCGGAAGGGCCTAAGCCGATGGTGGTGGATGCGGCCAAAGCACAGTTCACGCGGTACTCACCCGATACGCCCAAGACGCCGATAGCGTCACAGTTGGCGGACATAGAACCAGGCGATCAGGTCCGCATCATTGGGCCCGCAAACGCGGACGGGTCCGCACTGACTGGGCAAAAGATCTACTCCAGCTCCTTCCGTACGGTGGTGGGGACCATCAGTTCCATTGCTCCGGACGGGAAGGAGATCACGATCAGGAACCTACAAACGAAGCAGCCGATGAGCGTGATGCTGAACGACGGCTCAGCCATTCGAAGGCTTCCGCCGATGGTGGCATACGGGCTGGCAAGGCGCTTCAATCCCGATTTTCGGCCGCCGCAAGGCGCAGGACCCGGCAGTGGCAGAGGCGGCGGGGGCGGAAGCGGGCCAGGGAATACGGCGGGTGCTCCACCATACGGCGCGAAAGCCGGCGAAGCCACGCCAGCCGGCACCGAGAGCGGCCACGCGATGCGCGGGAATGGCGATTTAGCTCAGATGCTGGAGCGTCTTCCCAAGATCGGCACGGCGGATCTCAAGCCAGGCGATGCCGTGGTGATCTCGGGCTCTCCCAACGGGACGGATAAGACCCGGCTGTTAGCCATGACGGTGATTGCGGGCGTGGAACCGATCTTCCAGTCAGCATCGCCTCGCCAAGCGCAATCGCTGGGTGATTGGGGAGCGAGCTTATCCGGCGCAGGTGGGGATTCGACAGGAACGCCCGGAGGGCCTCCTCAGTAGCTCGCTGTCACTCGGCGACTCGGGTCTAAATAATTGCTTCAGAGGTTGGATGAAGGATAAAACGATACGTGTATTTCTCGCAGGAGCGAGTTTCGCCGCGCTGCTGAGTGCGCAGACGCCCGCGTCAACGACGGCTCAAACACATGGGCCCGTACGGCGGACGGCGACTTCCGGCACGGGCGCGGTTCGAGGCTCAGTGAAAGACGACACCGGCGGCGTGATTCCCGGCGCCGTGGTTACCTT
>JAVKSW010000125.1:0-7336 GCA_039583505.1 Bryobacteraceae bacterium
GAAGGAAGCCATGACCGGCTTATGGCTCGCGGGGGGCGGTACGCTGAAATGTTTGAGCTGCAAGCATCAAGTTATAGGTAAGAGGCCAACGCGTAACGGCTGAACCTTCCATGCAGACCGAGGCACATGTGGCGCAGATGTATCGTTCAGCCCTGAGCGATGCAGAACAGAACTCGCTTCGCGAGCATGCAATGCGAGCCGTGCGTTCCTGTGCTTGGCTTCCCAAGCGGCACTCCGGCAAAGCGCGCGAAATGTTTGTTCGGGGCGCCAGGCAGTTTTCCAAGCTCGAACGCGAGTTGTACAATCTCAGATCGGGCGAGCCTTCTGAAGATCTGAAGCTGCTCTATGACAATCTTCGCCTGGTACGGGCGGAAGTTCAGGATTTGCAGGACGCAGCCAAATTCCTGGGCAGGTTGCCGGCAGTTCGGACCGCCAGCGAAGAATCCATCCCGCGGCCGATTGTCTTGGCACGCGCCTTGCTGGCAGCCACTAAGAACCGCCTGACTGAAGTTGCGTTTTCATTCTTTATCGACGCCGCGCAGGAAATTGAACCTCTGCGCATCGCCGAGCTTGGGGGAATGCTGCCAGCGCTCAAGGTGGTTCTCTTGGAGAGCATTTCACAAACGGGCTTTAAGGCACTGGAAACCTTTCGTGCAGCTGGTCCCGATGCTGTTTCTTACGACATTGGCCGGCTGCTCGCCTCGCTGCGGTTGATTGGCGAAATCGATTGGAAGGAGCACCTGGAACAGCTCTCCCTCGTTCACCGTACCCTGAGCCTCGATCCCGCCGGCGTTTATCCGCGCATGGATTTCGAAAGTCGCGAGCTTTACCGGCAAGCGGTCGAACGGAGTGCCGTGCACTCGGACGTAAGCGAGATCGAGCTTGCCCGTCGAGCCGTAGAAATGGCGCAGCAAGCGCAGATTCCCCGCTCTGCTGCGAATGCACTTCGTGACCGGCTACGGCACGTCGGTTATTACCTTCTCGACCAAGCCGGTTCCCGAGAGCTGCTGCACCAGGCCGGGTATCGGCCCTCGTTCGCTGCAAGCGTACAGGGCCTGTTCCGCAAATATCCCGACGAACTGTACATCATCGGCATCGAGTTCCTGACGCTGATCACCGTCGTTGCTCTCCTTATGAGGCTGGTGCGGACGCATGGCGGCGAGGGCCTCATCATAAGTGCTCTGCTCCTGATTTTGCCGGCCACCCAGGCCGCGGTCGAACTGATGAACCACTTCGTTACGGTGCTTCTCACGCCGCGTCCGCTGCCAAAGCTGGACTTCTCTCACGGCGTAGATGGTCAGTCCGCCACGATGGTTGCTATTCCAACGCTGCTTCTCAATGAAAAGCAGATCCATCGATTGGTGGGCGATCTGGAGGTCCGCTACCTGGTCAATCGCGATCCGAACATCTTTTATGCGCTTTTGACGGACCTGCCCGATACGGCGGAACCTGCGGCCGAGCACGACCGGCGCGTCGATGTCGCCATCGCTCTGATTGAAGAATTGAACCGGAAATATGCCAATGAGCCTTACGGCGGGTTCTACTTGTTTCACCGGCATCGAGTTTACAATCCGCGCGAAGGAGCGTGGATGGGCTGGGAGCGGAAGCGCGGCAAACTGCTTGATCTGAATCAACTCCTCCGGAACGGTTACGATCCCTTTCCGGTGAAGACCGGCGACATGTCTCGCTTGCCCAGAATTGAGTACGTACTGACGCTGGATTCCGACACTCAGCTGCCGCGCGGATCGGCCCAGCGGCTAATTGGAGCGATGGCTCACCCTCTGAACCGGCCGCTTGTTGACCCGGAAAGCAACATTGTCACCCAAGGTTACGGAATTCTCCAGCCGCGCGTCGGCATCAGCGTTCATTCGGCTACTCGCTCGCGCCTTGCCAGCATTTACTCCGGTCAAACCGGCTTCGATATCTATTCCCGAGCCGTTTCCGACGTCTATCAAGATCTTTACGGCGAGGGCATATTTGCGGGGAAGGGAATCTATGACGTGGATGCTTTGCGACGCGTGCTCGATCACCGTTTCCCGCGCAATGCGCTTTTGAGCCACGATCTCATCGAAGGCGCGTACGCCCGCGCAGGATTGGTTTCAGACATCGAAGTAATAGATGATTACCCATCGCATTACAGTGCTTACAACCGCCGCAGGCACCGCTGGCTGCGCGGAGACTGGCAAATCGCGCGTTGGGTCTTCAATCGTGTTCCGGACGAATCTCGCAGGCTCGTCGAGAACCCCATTTCTCTCGTTTCTAAATGGAAGATCGTTGACAACCTGCGCCGCAGTTTGATCGAACCTGCCACTTTCCTCCTGCTGATCGCGGGCTGGTTCGTGCTGCCGGGAGGACCGCACTTTTGGACGCTGGTTACCCTCGCATTGTTGTTCGTGCCGATCTACTTCCGATTGCTTTTCTCATTAGGTCGCGCTGCGTGGAAGCGCAGCAAAGCGTCCGCACGCGAGGCGACTCTTGACTTCCTCACATCACATATCAGCATTCTTCTCAATATCGCGTTTCTTGCTCACCAGACGCTCGTCGCACTCGATGCCATCCTTCGTACAATCATCCGCAGCACCATCACACATAACCGACTGCTCGAATGGGAGACTGCGACAGAGGCAGAGCTCGGAATCAAGAAACGCACGCCCGTCGACGTTTATTTGGATTGGATGCCGGTGGTCGGCATCTGCCTGGGTCTGACGCTTTTCTCGAGACCCCGCGCCGCGCCGTATGCGCTGCCGTTTATCGTTGCGTGGTGCTCCTCCAAGCTCATCTCCATCTGGCTCAACCGCTCGCCACGTTCGGGAGATTTTGAGCTTTCCAGCGAAGAGCACCAGTTTCTACGGCAAACAGCTCTCCGCACCTGGAGATACTTTGCGGAATTCAGCTGCGAAAAAAATAACTGGCTCGTTCCCGACAACCTGCAAGAGCAGCCCTACCGGCTAGCGGAACGTATTTCGCCCACGAATCTCGGCTTTCTGTTCAACGCTCGTGAGGCTGCGCTGGAGTTCGGCTATCTTACTCTGTCCGAATTTGCCACACACACGGAGCGAACTCTTCAATCTGCCGTGAAACTGCCTCGCTACTTTGGTCATTTTTTAAATTGGTACGACAACATCTCGCTGAAACCTCTGGAGCCTTTGTTTATTTCAAGCGTGGATAGCGGCAATTTGGTCGCATCGCTCTGGAGCCTCAAGCAACATTGCCTCGAACTGCTTCGCGAGCCAGTGATACGCGGCAACGCGCTGGCTGGCGTTTCAGATCATTATGCAATGCTGCGTGCACGGCGTAACCGGTCCGATGGTTTTTCTCGGGTCTTCGCGCACCGTCATTCAGATGAGTGGCTACCGAGCCTGTTACAGCTGCCGGACGACATACCCGCAGTCCCCACACATCCCGAAACAAAGCAGCATGTGTCATGGCCTGTCGAGCTAAGATCCCGTCTGCAAGCACTCCGCGAAGAAGTGCAAAATTTCATGCCCTGGTACTTGCCCGAGTTCGAGATACTTCGCAAGTCGACTCCTGGTGAGTTCGAACTGCCGAGTATCCCGCTGACCCCGGCGACCGGTGACGTGTTCTATCAGGAGCTGGACCGAAAACTGCATGCTGTTACAGCGAACCCGGGTACCCCGCCGCAAGTACTCACGCTCATTTACCGGTTACGTGAGGAACTCCCAGCGTGCCGTTCCCGGCTGAATAGTCTAGCGGCTCGCGTCAGAAACCTGGCAAGTGAATCGGATCGATTGATCCGCGAAACGAATTTCGAAATGCTGGTGGACAAGCGCCGCAACCTGCTCTCGGTAGGCTACGACGTCGCGTCGCAACAGCTCAATAAGTCGTGTTACGATCTGCTCGCGTCTGAATCTCGCACCGCCACGTTCATCGCAATTGCGAAAGGCGAGGCGCCTCAGGAAGCATGGTTTCGCCTAGGCCGGCAACATACATCGTCGGAAGGCGAAACTGCTTTGATTTCCTGGACAGGGACCATGTTCGAGTACCTGATGCCGGTCATCTGGATGAAATCTCACCCGAACACCCTTCTCGACCGCAGTGTAAGCTCGGCTGTTCGTGCCCAGCAATCGTACGCAAAAAAACGAGGTGTGCCCTGGGGCATCTCGGAAGCAGCTTACAGCAAGACGGATCATGAAGGAACCTATCAATATGCAGCTTTCGGTGTCCCGAGTCTCGCTCTGAACGTCGCACGTGCAGGCTCATTGGTTATTTCTCCGTACTCGAGTTGCCTGGCGCTGCTAATAGATCCTCCCGCTGCCGTCGAGAACCTTCGCGAGGTCGCGCGCAAGAATTGGTTCGGCGAGTACGGATTTTATGACTCGGCCGATTTCACAGCCTCGCCGCATCGGACACTGCTGCCGCCCAAATGCGAACTCGTCCGATGCTGGATGGCTCATCATCAGGGCATGACTCTGGCGGCTCTCTGCAACGTTCTGCATGACGCCGCGTTCCAGCGGTGGTTTCACGCCGAGCCGCTCGTCCAGGCGAGCGAACTTATCTTGCAAGAACGTCCGCTTCGCGCGCGGCCCATCGCCGACAACCAGCCGCGTCGAGTCCTTACCTTTACTCGCCAGGGGCCTAAAAAAGGAGTGGAGGCGAAAGCCAGAACATCTGCTTAAGGCCGGGTCAGGCTATTCCGTTCGCTCGTCACGATCTTCGAAATAGCCGGTTTTCAGGTTCTTGTGCACACGGGTTGCTTCGATGCAACGGCCGTTCATCGCGACGTACACTCCGGAGGGGAGGGTCTGTACAAACGCAAGCGCGCTGCCTAAATTGAAGAGACCATCGGAGCTGCCGAATTTGTACGGGACCATTGCTCCAGTAAGTACCACGGTTTTACCCTCTACCTTTTTCGCCAACGTTCTTGCCGTACTCTCCATCGTGTCGGTTCCATGAGTGATCACAATGCGCGCCTCCCGCGCGGCGCGACACTGCTCGACGATGATCTCCCGGTCTGACTCAGTCATCTCGAGGCTGTCAATCATCATCAACGTCCGTATATCGAGATTGAGCCTCGAACGCCCGAGCGCCAGCATTTCCGGCAAATGCGAGTCCTGAAAGAAAAGGCGGCCGCTGATCTCGTCGTATTCCTTGTCAAACGTACCCCCTGTAATGAGGACGCGAATGCGTTCGTCAGTTGGAGTGCTCACGTTGTTATTCTCAGGCATTCTAAAAGAGGGCCCGTTAGGAGACTGGTTCGATGCCTTATCAGGACTTGTGTTTGGATGTTCAAGACGGAATAGGCGTCATCACGCTGAATCGTCCCGCTCGCCGCAACGCGCTATCGCTCGCCTTCATGCGTGAGTTGATTGCCTGTCTGGGCGAGCTCGAGCGCAATGAAGGCGTTCAAGCTGTCATTCTCGCCGCGGCGGGGAACGCCTACTGTTCCGGTCACGATCTGAGCGAGATGGTTGGCCGTACTGACAGCGACTATCGCGAAGTATTCGATGTTTGTGCCGATCTGATGATGAAAATTCAATCAATCCCGCAACCGGTTATTGCGGAAGTACAGGGAGTCGCAACCGCAGCAGGTTGTCAGTTGGTCGCAACCTGTGATTTGGCGATAGCGTCGGAAGCCGCGACCTTCGCAACGCCCGGCGTTCGCATCGGCCTATTCTGCACCACGCCTATGGTTGCTGTCAGCCGGGCCGTCGGGCCAAAACGCGCCTTGCAGATGCTCCTCACCGGAGAGTCCGTTCCTGCCGCAACTGCAGTCGAATGGGGCCTGATCAACGCCGTCGTGAGCGCTTCGGAGTTGAAAACAGCGACGCGAAAGCTCGCTGCTCGAATCGTTGAAGCAAGCCCGCTTACCTTGAGCATCGGCAAGCAGGCCTACTACACCCAAATCGATCTTGATCAACCCAGAGCTTATGCGTACGCGAAAGAGGTGATGACTACAAATGCTCTCGCCCAGGATGCGCAAGAGGGAATTTCAGCCTTTCTCGCGAAACGAATCCCGCGCTGGTCGGGGAAATAGGTAACAAATCGGCTAGGTTGCCTGAATCCTACGCTTCAACCCCGCATGTTGCGGTATGCCACAAGGCAACGATCGGCTGCTTCCAGTTCAGGATAGTCGCTGCCTTCCTGCTCGATCAAATAATATTCCACCCCACCCTTTGCCTCCGCCGCCGCGAAGATCTGCTTCCAGGGCGCAACCCCTTCGCCGAACAGAACTTTGTACCCCTTCTCCGGCGACCAATCCTTCAAATGAAGAGACCGAATGCGTCCCGGATGGCCATTGATCCACGCCACCGGATCGTTGCCGGTTTCGAGACAGGTTCCCACGTCCAGCTGCAACATGATGGTCTTGTCGGTGTTCTCCGCGATAATCTCGAGCGGCTTCTGTCCGTCGACCGGCTTCCACTCCGCATCGTGGTTGTGATATCCCGCGTGAAGGCCGTCTCGCTCCATGGCCTTGTTAGCCGTGTTGAGTGACTCCGCGACGCGCTTCCATCCATCGATATCGGCGACCTTACCAGGATGCGCCATAACAATGTAGCGACAGCCTAGAATTTTATTCAGCTCAATAGCCTTTGCGATGCCTTCCGCCGTGAATACCTTCCTGTCATTGTGCGTTGAGTAGCAGCGTACCTTCAGATCGTCAAGCTGCTTGCGGACCTGTTTTGCGTACTCAGGCGTCCAGTCGTAATAAGGAGCATAGAACTCAACACAGTCATAGCCCATTTTTGCAACCGCCTGAACCGTGCCCGTGAGATCTTTTTTTAACTCTTCGCGAACCGAGTAAAGTTCCAATCCGATCGGAACTCGTTTGCCCTTCGGGGCTGCGACGGCAATCGGCGCCGCCGCTATCGTGGCCAGGAATGCGCGACGGGAAAATGGATCTCGCATTGTCATAAGAAAAGCACGATATCACAACGGGTAATTCGCGGTGCGAAGGTCTGGAAGTCCGAAAGCCATGCATCCCGCTTGTGAGTGGCTGAATGATTACACCACCCGAATGTCCATGACCGTAATGTCATCGGCTTGTTTTCCGTTTGAAGTGGCCGCTGACGCAAGCGCGCCCGCCAGACCTTTCGACGTGCTCTGGCCGAGCATGCGAATCATATCCATAGCCCAGCCGTCGTCTTCCTGATCCATCCTCGCCTCGGTAAAACCGTCCGAAAACAGCACCAGTCGATCCCCGCTCTCCATTGAAATGCTGCGCTCTTCAAACCCTCGCTCTCGAAATGCACCAAGAACGGTAGCGGTCGCCTCCAGCAGTTCGATTTCGCCGTTGGCGCGAAGCAGCACGGGCGATGGGTGACCGCAGTTAACGTATCGAACGGTTCGGCTATTCGCCTCATATGCGGCGTAGAAC
>JAVKSW010000126.1:0-7290 GCA_039583505.1 Bryobacteraceae bacterium
GCGCCGGTGCGTGCCGCCGACCTTGCGGAGTTTCGCGAGCATCCGGATTTCCCGACGATGGAGGCGGAAAACAAACCTCTTGCGCCGGACTTCACGCTCTATCCGCCGATTTACAAATACGAGGGTTACAAATGGGGGATGGCGATCGATCTGAACGTCTGCACGGGTTGCAGCGCGTGCATTATCGCTTGCCAGGCGGAAAACAATATCGCGGTGGTCGGCAAAGATCAGGTGGCGCGCGGCAGGCACATGCACTGGATTCGCGTGGATCGCTATTACTCGGGCGATCTCGATCAACCGGCGATGTACAACCAGCCGGTGCCGTGCATGCATTGCGAGCAGGCGCCGTGCGAAGTCGTCTGCCCGGTGGCGGCCACGGTACACAGCACCGAGGGGCTGAACGAGATGGTGTACAACCGTTGCGTCGGCACGCGCTATTGCTCGAATAACTGTCCTTATAAAGTGCGTAGGTTTAACTTCTACCTGTACTCGGACTGGGACACGGAAAGCCTTTACGGAGTGCGCAATCCCGACGTCACGGTTCGCAGCCGGGGAGTGATGGAGAAGTGCTCCTACTGCGTGCAGCGAATTCAAGAAGCGAAGATCCGGACAGACAAAGAAGGGCGCCGCGTACACGACGGTGAAATTCTGACGGCATGCCAACAGGTATGCCCGACGCAGGCGATTACATTCGGCGATTTAAACGATAAGGGCAGCAAAGTGGCAAAGCTGCACGGCTTGCAGCGGAACTACGGTCTTTTAGACGAGTTGAATACGCGTCCGCGCACTACCTATCTCGGTTATGTTCGTAATCCCAATGAGGCGCTAAGAGGCGAGCGTGGCAACAACAGACAATCCTAACGTCCCGCAGCGAGTCGTCCCGCAGCGAGTCGATCCGGGTCCAGATCAAATTCTGGGTGCGGGGCATACCTACGCATCGGTCACGGACCGCATCTCGGGCATCGTCTATCTGCCGTGGAAGCGGGCACCGAAGAAATGGCTGGTGGGCGCGTTCTTTTCATTCGTTTTCGTCAACCTGCTGATGCTGGCCATGTATGTGCTGTTCACCCGAGGCGTGGGGATATGGGGCGTGAATATCCCGATTGGCTGGGGATTCGCGATCATCAATTTCGTGTGGTGGATCGGTATCGGCCATGCAGGAACGTTGATTTCGGCGATTCTCTTCCTGTTGAAGCAGGATTGGCGCACGTCGATCAACCGGTTCTCGGAAGCGATGACGCTGTTTGCGGTCGCTTGCGCCGGCATGTTCCCGATTCTCCACTTAGGGCGCCCGTGGCTTGCTTACTGGCTTTTCCCGTATCCGAATTCGATGTGGTTATGGCCGCAGCCGCGCAGCCCGCTGGAGTGGGACGTTTTCGCGGTGTCGACTTACGGAACTATATCGCTGGTGTTCTGGTACACGGGTTTGATTCCCGATTTCGCCAGCATGCGCGATAACGCTCCCAAGCTTTGGGTGCAGCGGTTCTATGGGCTGCTGGCGCTGGGCTGGCGGGGATCGGCGATTCACTGGCATCGCTATCAGAAAGCTTACCTGCTGATGGCGGGCTTGGCGACGCCGCTGGTGCTTTCGGTACACACGGTAGTCAGCTTCGACTTTGCCATCAGCATCATACCGGGATGGCACACGACGATTTTTCCGCCGTACTTTGTGGCCGGCGCGATCTATTCCGGATTCGCAATGGTGCTGACGCTGATCATTCCGCTGCGGGCCTGGTACAACATGCGCGACTTGATCACGTTGCGGCATATCGAAGCGGCAGCCAAACTGATGCTCGGCACCGGACTGATTGTTGCCTACGGCTACTCGATGGAAGCGTTCTTCTCGTGGTACGGCGGCGATAAGTACGAGAGCTTCATGTACTGGAACCGCATCACGGGGCCGTACGGGTTCTGTTACGCGCTGCTGATCCTTTGCAATATTGCCATTCCTCAGGCGCTGTGGGTGCGCAGAGTGCGGCAAAACGTCATTCTGGTGTGGATCATCTCGATCATCGTCAATTGCGGGATGTGGCTGGAGCGTTTTGAAATCGTGGTAACGAGCCTGCACCGCGATTTTTTGCCCTCGTCCTGGGGCATCTACATACCGACGAAATGGGATTGGGCGACCTATACGGGAACGCTCGGGTTCTTCCTGTTCCTGATCTTCCTGTTTGTGCGCTGGCTGCCTTCGATTTCGATTTTCGAGGTACGCGAGGTGGTGCATCACGAACCGGTATCCATGCAAGCTGCTGTTGAGGGGGAGATATGAGCCACGATGTAGAGCTCACCGAACTCCCCGGGGTGCATGGCGCGATGGCGGAATTCGACACACCCGAAGAACTGCTGGAGGCCTGCGACCGCGCTTATGGGGCGGGATACCGGCGCATGGACGCCTATGCTCCCATGCCGGTAGAAGGACTGGCGGAGGCGATTGGCTTCAGGAAGAACAAAGTGGGATTGGCAGTGCTGATCGGCGGCATTGTGGGCGCATGCGGCGGTTTTGGATTGCTGGAGTGGATCACGGTGATTGCGTTTCCACACAACGTAGGAGGGAGGCCGCTGAATAGCTGGCCCGCCTATATTCCGATCACTTTCGAATGCATGGTTTTAATTGCCGGATTGACGGCGCTGTTCAGCATGCTCGCGATGAACGGCTTGCCGCAGCCGTATCATCCGGTATTCAACGTGCCGGCGTTCGACCGAGCGTCGATTGACAAGTTCTTTCTGTGCATCGAGTCTTCCGATCCTAAATTCCGCACCGAAGACACGTTGGAATTCCTGCGAGAAAACCCGGGGGTACGAGAGGTGACCGTTGTTCCCAAGTAAGAAGGGGTTGCTTACGGCAGCGGCGGTGCTACTCACGACGGCGTGCCGCCAGGACATGCATAACCAGCCCCGCTACAAACCGTTCGCCGCGACAGCATTTTTCGGAGACGGGAGATCCGAGCGCCCGACGATTGAGGATACAGTGGCACGCGGGCAGTTGCATTTGGACGCGGCACGGTACACAGGGAAAGAGAACGGCAAAGACATCACTTATTTCCCGATTCAGATCACGCGAGCGGACGTGGCGCGAGGGCAAGAGAGATTCAATATCTATTGCTCGCCGTGTCACGGGCGCTTGGGCAATGGACAGGGAATGATTGTGCTGCGAGGACTGCGACAGCCGCCCAGCTATCACGATCCGCGACTGGTATCCGCTCCGGTTGGACATTTTTTCGACGTTATGACGAATGGCTATGGCGCAATGTACAGCTACGCATCACGCGTACCGGTTGACGATCGCTGGCGAATTGCCGCTTATATTCGAGCGCTGCAGTTGAGTCAGAATGCTCCGGCTGAGCTGGCGCAGCAGGCTGCGGCGACGGGCGCACCGGCGGGAGGCGCAAAGTGAGCAGCCATCAATACGAAACAAACGTTGCTGTTCCGGACATCCGGCTGGGGCCGAAGGCGGCGAGCGTCGAACAAGTTTCTGGCGTGATTGGCGCGCTGGGAGCTTTGCTTTGTGTCGCTGGTTTTTTCGCGAATCGGGCCGAGTTTTTCCAGTCGTACCTGTTCGCGTTTCTCTACTGGGGCGGTTTTTCCATTGGCGGGTTGGGGATTCTGGTGTTGAATCACACCGTCGGTGGACGCTGGGGCGTTACATCCAGACGTTATCTGGAAGCGGCGATGCGGACGCTGCCGTTCATTCTGCTGCTGTTCCTCTTAATGCTATTCGGATTGAAGCAGCTCTATCCCTGGACGCATATCGACACGGTGCCTAACGCGATATCGCGCGGCATTCTGTACCACAAGAAACCTTATCTGAACGTTCCGTTCTTCATCGCGCGGACCTTAATCTACTTTGCGATCTGGTGGTTCTGGGGGATGCGTGTGTATCGCTGGTCGGACAAACAGGACGAGACCGGCGATCCGACGCTTCGCGAGCGCATGCGCGCGTTCAGCGCGCCCGGTTGCCTGATCGTCACGTTGACGGCGACGTTCGCCTATATCGACTGGATTCTTTCGGCCGATGCGCAATTCTTTTCGACCATTTACGGCGCGATGCTTTTATTCGGCGACGTGATGCAGACATTCGCACTGGTCATTGTGGCTCTGGTGCTCACTTCGCGGACTGACCGATTTGGCGGACGCATCAATTCAGTGATCCTTCACGACATCGGCAACATGATGTTTGCGTTCACGATTTTCTGGACGTATTTATCGGTTTCGCAATTGATCATTGTGTGGCCGGCGAATTTGCCGCAGGAAATCGGCTGGTATCTGGTACGCGTCGCGGGAGGATGGAGAGTGATCGCCGTGGTCGTTTCACTGACAATGTTCCTGGTTCCTTTTCTGGCGCTGCTGTCCCAGGACCGGAAGCGCGATCCGGTGCGTCTGATGCGGGTTGCCATCTGGATACTCGCGGCGCGGGCTGTGGACATGTTCTGGATTGTGGGTCCAACATATCGCACGAACGGCTTCGCCATTTATTGGACGGATTTCGCGGCGTTCCTCGGTATCGGAGGCATTTGGGTTTACATCTTTCTGGGACAATTGAGACGACGTCCGCTGTTACCTTTGCGCGATCCGCGCGTAATGACGCCCCTACGGGAGGGCGCCCGATGAACCGAGACCTTCCAGAAGCGAAAGCGAAAGAACCGGTCCAGCCGCATGGGCCAAAGAACACGGAACCGCACGGTGGCCACGGGGGTACCAGTTACGAAGGGGTGGACGCAAAAGCCGGCCTGGTGATCTGGTCGCTCGCGACTATCTGGGGAACGCTGTTGATCGTGTTTCTGCTGGTGGTTGGGATTCAAAAAGTGTTGCAGGACAGAAATCCTCCCGGGCAGCTTCCCAGCCCACTGGCTCCGTACCGCGTGACACCGCCGAATCCCGTGTTGCAAGTGCATCCATGGGAGGAGCTACCGGAGGTGCGGGCGCACGAGAACGAAGTTTTGAATAGCTACGGAAAAGACGCCGACGGACACGTGCATGTCCCGATCAACTTAGCGATAGACGCGGTCGTCTCGCGGCTGAATGTTGCGCCGGGCGCACCACAAGGAATTACTACGCCGGGTGGCGGGGGACGAGAGTTTTCGGGCAGCGTGAACGCCATGCCGGCCCCCTATCGGCGTCCTCAAATTCAGGGAGAGATTCACAAAAATGTTCAGAAGTAAAATCTTCGCCCTAGCCGGAATGGCGCTCGCGAGTGCATCGCTGGGCGTGGCGCAGTACGCGCGTCCGGCGATCGCGAAGGGTGTGAATTTGGAGCAGAAGCTGAACGCTCCGGTTCCGCTGGATCTCGTGTTTCACGACGAGACGGGACGGTCGGCGCCATTGCGGACCTACTTCGGGGATAAGCCGGTGATTCTCGAACTGGTCTACTTCCGCTGTCCGAGCCTTTGTCCGATGAGCATGCACGAGACGGTGATGAGCTTGCGCCGTGTTCCGCTGAAGCCGGGGCGCGACTATAACGTGGTGGTGGTGAGCTTCGACCCCTCGGATACACCAGCCATGGCGACCGAGAAGAAAGCTTATTACGCAAAAGAGTTCGGAAAGCCTGGATTCGATTCCGGATGGCATTTTCTGACCGGATCGCAAAACGCGATCTCGCGGCTGACTTCGGCGGTAGGCTTCGGGTACAACTGGGATCCGACGACGAAGCAGTTCATACACGCGGGCGGCATCATGGTGGCAACGCCAGAAGGCAAGATGTCGCGGTATTTTTACGGCATCAATTACGCCCCGGCGGATCTGCGCATGGCGCTGGTGGAAGCTTCCGAGCACAGAATCAGCAGTCCCGTTGATTACGTGTTGCTGTTCTGCTTTCACTACGACGCGCTGCAAGGGAAGTATTCGCTAGTGATCCTGAACGTGCTGAAAATCGCCGGCGTTATCACACTTTTAGTTTTGGGCGGCCTCATTTATCTGCTGATGCGATACGAGAAGAAACCGAAGGAGCGGACAACCTGGAAGGAGGCGCGCCGTGTTGGCTAATTTGGGGCTCCTCGCGCAATTACAGCTATTTCCCGTTGCCGCATCGGAACAGGCGCCCAAAATAGACGCACTGTACTGGTTCATTACGATCATTTCGGCGGTAATGACGTTGCTCATTTTTGCGGCTATCATCCTATTCGCATGGAAATACAACCGGCGAGTGAATCCGCACCCGACACAGATCGAAGGTTCGACGAAGCTGGAATTGACGTGGTCGATTCTTCCCTTCCTCATCATGCTGGTGATGTTCGTGTGGGGCGCGCAACTGTTCTTTGCGGCGCAGCAACCGCCGAAAAACGCGATGGAGATTTTCGTCACCGGCAAGCAGTGGATGTGGAAGGTGCAATATCCGGACGGAGGACGCGAGATCGACGAGCTGCATGTGCCGGTGAATGTGCCCGTGAAGCTGACGATGGCCTCCGAAGATGTGATTCACAGCTTTTCGATTCCTGCATTCCGGGTGAGGCATGACGTGGTGCCCGGACATTACGACAGCCTGTGGTTCACGGCAACAAAACCGGGGCGGTATCGCCTGTATTGCACTGAATATTGCGGGAATCAGCACGCCTCAATGGGAGGCTGGGTCGATGTAATGGACCAGCGGGCATACGCGAATTGGGCGAGCGGCGGCGGGACGCAAGGCACGCTTGCCGAGCAGGGGGAGAAACTATTCCAACAGTTCGGATGCGCGACATGCCACTTACTCGACCAGCAAGGGCGTTGTCCGATGCTGCGCGGGTTGTACAACAAGCCGGTGCAACTAAATGATGGGCGTACGGTGATTGCGGACGATGCTTATATCCGGGAATCGATTCTGGATCCAAATGCGAAGATTGTGGCGGGCTTCGAGCCGAACGTGATGCCGATCTTCAAGGGGCAGGTCACGGAGGAGAACGTCATTCAGTTAATCGGTTTCATCAAGTCCCTTTCACCTAATGCACCGGCGTCGCAGCAAGGGAGCCAGCAGCCTCCCGTCGTGATCGCGCCACGCGCCGGGGCTGCGCGGCCGACGGGCACCGCGCCGCGTTCAACGGCTCCTGCGAATCCGCAACGGCAGCAGTAAAGAAGAGAGCAGCAGATGTCAACACTCGCATATAAACGACCGGAACCGGACGCGATTAATTACCTGAACGTTGAGCACGGCTGGAAGAGCTGGCTGTTCACAACGGACCATAAGCGCATCGCGGTCCTTTATCTGATTTCCATCACGCTGATGTTTTTCGTGGGTGGGGCGGCGGCGGTGGCCTTCCGCATCAACCTTCTGGAGCCACAGGGGATCTTTTCCGCGGAAACATACAACCGCTTGTTCTC
>JAVKSW010000127.1:0-7283 GCA_039583505.1 Bryobacteraceae bacterium
AGCTACACGTTCGCGCCAAAACCGGAACTCGGATCGAAGAGATGGCAAGGCTGTGCGACCTAGTCGACGACGCCATTCGTAAACAGATTCCGACGAACGAGCTAAACACTGTTCTCGACAACATCGGGCTGCCGTATAGCCAGATGAACCTTTCCTACAGCAATTCGGGGCAGATCGGCACGGCAGATGCGGACATTCTGGTTACGCTAAACGCCCAGCACGGACGGACCGATGGTTATGTACGGCAGTTGAGGCGGACCCTACCCAAAGAATTTCCGGGCGCGACGTTCTATTTGCTCCCGGCCGACATCGTGACGCAAATCCTGAACTTTGGCCTGCCCGCGCCCATCGACCTGCAGATTGCGGGCAACGATGTCCAATCGAGCCGAAGTTTCGCGGATCGCATTCTGCCGCAGTTGCAGCGCATTCCCGGGGCGGTCGATCTGCACGTGCACCAGGTGTTCGACGGACCGAAGCTTCACCTGGAGGTGGACCGCACGAAAGCGGCGGAGAGCGGGTTTACGCAGATAGATGTGGCGCGCAGCTTGCTGACATCGCTGAGTGGAAGTTTTCAAACCGCACCGACCTTCTGGTTGAACCCTGCGAACGGCGTCAGCTACAACCTGGTGGCGCAAACGCCGCAGTACGACATCCAATCCCTTCAGGATCTGCGAAACATTCCGGTCAGCGGACCGGGACAGAAGCAGCCCGAGATTCTAAGCGACATCGCGGAGGTCAGCCGAACGAGCGAAGCCGGTGTGGAGACGCACTACAACATTCGCCGCACGGTCGATATTTACGGCTCGGTGCAAGGCCGGGATCTGGGAGGCGTAGGGGCGGACATCAAGAAAGTGATGAGCGCCAACACGAAGTATCTGCCGCGAGGATCGCAGTTGATTCTACGCGGGCAGGTGGAAACGATGCATGATTCATTTGTCGGTTTGCTGGGCGGGCTGCTGGGGGCGATTGTGCTGGTTTACCTGCTCATCGTAGTGAATTTCCAGTCGTGGCTGGATCCGTTCATCATCATCACGGCACTTCCGGCGGCGCTCGCGGGCATCATCTTATTTCTGTTCGTGACGCATACGACGATCAGCGTGCCGGCTCTGATGGGCGCAATTATGTGCATGGGCGTGGCCACGGCGAATAGCATTCTGGTGGTGAGCTTCGCGAAAGAGCAACTGGCCAAGCATGGCAACTCCGTCGAGTCCGCGCTCGAAGCTGGGTCCACTCGCTTCCGGCCAGTGCTGATGACCGCACTCGCGATGATCATCGGGATGATTCCGATGGCGATCGGACTGGGTGAAGGCGGAGAACAAAATGCGCCGTTGGGCCGCGCGGTGATTGGCGGGCTGTTGTGCGCGACGGTGGCGACTCTCTTCTTCGTTCCCGCGGTTTTCAGCCTGCTGCACGGTCGTGGGCGGGGAGATGAGAGTGCGCATCGAACTGCACAGGACCAGGAACCTGTTCGCGCTTAAGGGGACTCAGATGATAATTGACGAACAAGTGACGAATACGACCTCGCAAGCAAAGAAAGAGATCCTGCGGAACGAGTCCGGAAGTGCGTGGCCCAAATTGCTTCTCGTGTTTAGTCTGGGCGCTCTGATCGTCGGGTTCCTCATTTTCATGGGCCTGCTGTCGCGGGCGCGCGCCGGTACCGCGCTGCAACGGGAAACGTTGAGCGATTCGATACCGACTGTCGCCGTCGCGCGACCGCAAGCAACCGCCGGGGCCGAAGAAGTCGTGCTGCCGGGGAACATGCAGGCGTTCATCGATACTCCGATTTGGGCCCGGGCCAGCGGATATCTGAAGGCCTGGTACGTCGACATCGGTGCGCGAGTGAAGCAGGGTCAACTGCTGGCTGAAATTGAAGCGCCTGAAGTGGATCAGCAGTTGGAGCAAGCTCGCGAGCAACTGAATACCACGGAAGCGAATCTGAAGCTCGCGCAAATTACCGCGGACCGGTACAACGATCTGTTCAAAACAGATTCGGTGGCCAAGCAGGATGTAGATAATGCCGTGCAGGCTGCGGCTGCCGATATCGCGAATGTGAAATCCGCGCAGGCCAATGTATCACGTCTGGAGCAACTGGTTGCATACGAGAAAGTGTATGCGCCTTTCGATGGAGTGATTACGGTTCGCAACATCGACGTGGGTGCACTCGTCAGTGCGGATACGAATACGGCCGGGAAGGAACTGTTCCATCTGGCTTCCAATTCAACGCTTCGCGTATACGCCAGCGTGCCGGAGGTTTACTCCAGGGCGGCGAGACCGGGTGTCGGCGCGTATCTGACGCTGGTCGAATTTCCAGGGCGCGAGTTCCATGGAACGATAGTGCGAAATGCCGATGCCATAGACGCGAATTCGCGCACGCTGCTGGTGGAAGTAGACGTGAAGAATCCGACTGGCGAGTTACTGCCGGGCTCATACGTATCGGTGCATCTGAAACTCCCTTCGAAAATGGAAGCTCTCAGCCTGCCCTCGAATACGCTCCTGTTCCGGTCGGAAGGGCTGCGCGTGGCAGTGGTCCGTAATGGACGGACCGTGCTGGTTCCGGTGATCCTGGGGCGCGATTACGGCGATAAAGTGGAGATCGTATCCGGCATTACGGCGCGGGATGCTGTGATCGTGAACCCGAGCGATTCCATCGTTTCGGGCCAGCAGGTGCGGGTGGCAGCCTCGAACGCGAGGAGCGCCGATTAGGTTTAATGGGAACGTTGGCGAGATGAATCGGAAGGCTTTACTACTCACCGCCGGCATGGCGCTCTTGCTTGCCAGTTGCACGGTGGGCCCTAAATATACGAAGCCGAGCGTGCCGGCAGCTCCGGCCTACAGCGAACAGCCGCCGGCCAGCTACAAAGAAGTGAGCGGCTGGCAGACGGCACAACCCAAAGATGCACAGATTCGCGGGAAGTGGTGGGAAGTATTCGGAGACCCACAACTGGATGCATTCGAAGAGCAAGTGCCGGTAGCGAATCAGACGCTACGGGTTTCCGAAGCGAACTTCCGAAATGCCCGGGCGCAGATCCAATATCAGCGAGCGGGACTGTTCCCGACGCTGGGCACGGGTCCACAGATTACAAGCAACCGGATATCGGCGAACAATCCGACCGGCGCGAATGCTTTTCAATATGCGGAATTCGTCGGGGGAGTCAGCGTTTCGTGGGACGTGGATTTCTGGGGCCGCATCCGGCGCACGATCGCAAACGCGCGAGAGCAGTTCCAGGCGTCGGCCGCGGACGTGGAGAATGTGAAGCTGCAGTTGCAGAGCGATCTGGCGGTGGATTACTTCGAGGCGCGCAGCTTGGATGCGCAGAAGCAATTACTGGACGACACCGTGGTGGCCTATCACAAAGCCTTGCAGCTGACGGTGAACCGGTTTAACGGCGGCATTGCGTCGAAAGCAGAAGTGGCGCTGGCGCAAACACAACTCGACCAGACGGAAGCGCAAGACATCGATGTGGGAATCGCGCGCGCGCAGTATGAGCATGCCATCGCGGTGCTGCTGGGCAAGACGCCGGAAGGGTTCAAGCTGCCGGCCAAGCCGTTGGAGCAGGAGCCACCGCCGATTCCCGTTAGCGTGCCTTCCGCGCTGTTGCAGCGCAGACCGGATATCGCTTCCGCCGAGCGACAAGTGGCGGCGGCCAACGAACAGATCGGAATCGCCAAGGCGGCATTCTGGCCCGATGTGTTTATTACGGCCACCGGCGGGTTCCAAAGCGGCAGCATCATTAACTGGTTTACGTGGCCTAGTCGCTACTGGTCGGTTGGTCCGGAGGTAGCGCAGACGATCTTCGATTTTGGCCGACGGCGCGCGCAGGTGTTAAGCGCGCAAGCTAGTTACGATGCAACGGTGGCCAACTACAGGCAGACGGCGCTGACGGCGTTTCAAGAAGTAGAGGACAATCTTTCGACGCTGCGCATCCTCGAAGAGGAATCGTCCAAGCAGAGGGAAGCGACTGCCGCCGCTGAGAATTCGCTGGAGCTGTCGTTGAACCGCTATAAAGGCGGCCTAGTCACCTATCTGGATGTGATTACCGCGCAGAGCATCGCACTGACGAATGAGCGCACTGACGTGGACCTTTTGCGCCGACGCATGGACGCGAGTGTACAACTGATTAAGGCGCTGGGCGGCGGCTGGGACGTCCGCAAACTGCCGCAGGGGTAGTGTGGTTTCAGCGGGAAGGTAGACCCTGATCCTGCGGCGCTGGAAGGGAGATTGGCGGTTATGGCCGAGAAAGTTCCGCAAACGAAGAAAAATCACGCTCGAGTAGACCCGCTGTTTCACTACTTTTTGGCCCCTGGGATCATCCTGCTCCTGGGGTTTGCGGTTGTTCACCTGATACGCCATCCCGGGTTTGAAGCCGCAGCCATATTGGCAATTGCCATCCTGCTCTTTGTTCTTGCCTATAAAGCCAGGAGTTACGCACTGAAAGTGCAGGACCGCGTCATCCGACTGGAAGAGCGACAACGTATGGACCTGCTGCTGCCGGGGGCACTGCGGGCGCGCATAGCGGAATTGAACGAATCGCAACTGATTGCGCTACGCTTCGCATCCGACGCGGAGTTACCGGCGTTGGTTGAACGTACTCTGGACGAAAAATTGAGTAACCGGCAGATCAAGGACGCAATACGGATGTGGTGTCCGGATTATTGGAGGGTCTGAGGCGCTAACGGTCGCTCAGCGCTTATGCCGAGGCAGGACGACTTGGAGCTACCGGATACAGGGGGGCCCTGGTCAAGACGCCAGGCGATCGCTTGCGCCGCTTCTGCGTTTTTCGCGCGTAGCCTGAAAGCGCAGCAGACGCCGACCTTCTCTGCTGAAGTGAAGGTTGTTAACGTTTTCGCTACCGTGCATGCGAAAACAGGAGAAATCATCCGCAACCTAACCAGAGATGATTTTGCCGTGTTTGAAAACGGCAGACCGCAGAAGATTCGATACTTCTCACAGGAGTCGGACCTTCCCTTAACGGTAGGCTTGCTGGTCGACACCAGCCTCAGCCAGACACGGGTGCTCGAGGATGAGCGTGGCGCGAGCTACCGTTTTCTAGACCAGGTATTACGACAGGAAAAAGACAAAGCCGTCATTGTGCAGTTCGACCAGGCGGTTGTTATCCGGCAGGGACTCACTTCCTCTCACAAAGACCTCGAAGACACGCTCTCGCTGCTCGATTCGCCGAATGCCGAGCAGGCATCCGCAGGCAGCGGCACGCTCCTGTACGATGCGGTGCGGACAGCCTCCATTCAGGTGATGAGACAACAGCAGGGGAGAAAAGCGTTTATCGTCTTGACGGATGGTGTCGATGTGGGGAGCGAAGTGACTGAGACGGACGCGATTGAGGCGGCTCAGCGTGCCGACACCCTGGTGTATTGCATCCTGTTTTCGGATGAATCGTTTTACCGGCGGGCCGGTTCGTTTGGCGGAAGCGGCAGGCGGGTGCTGGAGCGACTTTCAAGAGAAACGGGCGGAGGATTCTTCGAGGTATCGAAGCAGACGAGCATCGAACAGATCTTCAACGCGATCGAGGAGGAGCTGCGGAGCGAGTACAGCCTCGGGTTCGTTTCCGATCAGCCGGTGACCTCGTCTGGTTTCCGCAAGATTCGCGTGACCACAAGACAGAAGAGCTATCTGGTGCAGGCGACCGACCGTTATTACGCCGAGACATAGAAATTGCTCTGTCCAGGCATGTCGAAAACACAACGAAGAGACTAACGGAGAACATCCGGTTCGGCGGCAAATCCGAAAGGTCCTATCCTGTTGTGAGATGACGAGAAGACAACATTTACTTGCGCTTGCCGGCTTGGTTGCAAAGGCGGCGGAGCGATTGCCGGCGAACCGGAACGTTCGATGGGCACTGGGCTCGAATCTTTGGAACTTGTATCCGGGCACGCGTTTCACCGACATTCTGGACGTGATGCGAGATACGGGGTTCATTGGCCTTCGTTTGACGCAGTACCCGAAAATTCTCACCACGTACGACATCACGGCCGAACAGATGGAGCGCGAGGTATCGAAGCGCGGTCTGCACGTGGTCACGATTTCGTTTAATGGCGCAGCGGACGATCCGGAACAGCACGCCGAAGTTCTCACGCGCGCGCGGAATGCAATGGATTTTCTGCGGCGGTTTGGCGCGAATCATCTGGTGGTCTTTTCCCCGCGACGGGGAAAGCCCCCGGAAGCATTCGCGATCATGTGCCGCTTTTACAATCGGCTGGGAGAAACGGCGGGCGAGATGGGTTTCAAAGCGGGTCTGCACAATCACCTGGGACAAATGGTGCAGACGCCTGAAGAAATCGATCGTTGCATGGAATTAACCAGTCCTAAGTTGTTTCACTTTTCTCCGGACACCGCTCACGTCTATCTGGGAGGCGGCGATCCGCCCACGATCCTTAATAAGTACAAGGACCGGCTTATGATGGCCGATTATAAAGATGCGAAACGGGCGGGATTGACCGCGAAGTACATTGCGAATACCTTCGATCTCGGCGATGGGGAAATCGACTTCCCCGCGTGCCACCGAGTGCTCAGAAGCATCGATTTTCAAGGTTGGTTGTGCGTGGATCTGGATTTAGCGCGCAATGGACCACGCGCCAGCTATGAGCGCTGCGGAGCGTATATCGTTCAGAAGCTCGAGCCAATTTATGCGTGAAGTCAGCCGGAGGGAAGTTCTAGAGATGGCCGCCGCCGCTACATTGCCGACGTACCGCATCCTCGATCCGCATGTGCACGTCTGGAAACACGACTCCCGTTTTCCTTTTGCATCCGGAGCGAAAGTTCCGGACTATGATGCTACACCCGAAATGCTTCTCGAGCTGATGAAGGCTAACGGCGTAGAGAAGACGGTCATCATTCAGGTGATTCACTATCGTTACGACAATAGTTATCTCGCGGCCGTGCTCAAACAGTACCCGCAGTATTTTCAGGGCGTGTGCCGCGTCGATCCGCTGGATCCCGCCGCGCCCGATCACCTGGCGCAGTTGTGTGAGAAAGGGTTTCGCGGGGTGCGCCTGAGCCCGGCAGCGGACGCAAGCGGAGACTGGATTGTCGGGCCACTTATGCCTCCCTTGTGGAAGCGCTGCGAGAGCCTGCAGGTTCCAATGACGCTGCTGGCGCCGATCGTTCGTATTCCGGATATTGAGAAGCTGGTGGAACGATTCCCCGGCCTAACGGTGGTCATCGACCACATGGCGGATTGTCCGGTGGATCATCCGGAGGAACTGCAGAAGCTCATCGCACTGGTGCGCTATCCGAAGGTGTTTGTCAAGATCTCGCATACCTGGTC
>JAVKSW010000128.1:0-7234 GCA_039583505.1 Bryobacteraceae bacterium
CGCTGTTGCGGAAGTGCTCAGCCGGCCCGGCCGCGAATCGACGGCGTGCCATCACGTTCCTCCCGCCGGATTTCGCACGAATGAGGCGGTCGCGCTTGAAATTACCTTCGAGCGAGCCGGCAAGCCGGAATCAGCGCGCCTGTATTACCGGCACGTCAATCAGGCGGAGCGCTTTCAGAGCGTGGAGATGGAACCACAACCCGCTGGATATCGCGCACAGATTCCGGCCGCCTATACGGATTCTCCATACCCGCTGCAATATTACTTCGAATTGAGAGCTTTGAAAAACATTCCGTGGCTTTACCCTGGGCTCGGGGAGCGGCTGACAAACCAGCCGTACTTTGTGCTGCGCCGGATCTGAGCAGCGTTGTTCGCCCGCAAACCGGAAACGGACGAACACTGCGGCACTTGGATTCGTATGGGTTAGTCATGGGCTACGCCGCTCGCTGCTTCGCCATTTTGGTCTTCACGATCGCTTGCTGTCGCGCCGGCCAGCAATCGCCGCCTTTTCGAGCCGAGGTCAACCTGGTCAACATCACCGCGACGGTGCGTTCGGCTGACGGAAAACTGATCACCAACCTGAATAAAGACGATTTCGAAGTGACTGAGGACGGTCAACCTCAAAAAATCCAGTTCTTCGCTCGCGAGACCCAATTACCGCTTAGTCTTGGCTTGATCATTGACGAGAGTGGAAGCCAGGACAAGTTCCTCAAGCAGCATGATCGGGACGTGGAGACATTTCTCAACACGCTTTTACGCCCCTCCGATCAGGTATTCGCCGTTTGCTTCGGCAATTACCTGCGCCTGGTGAGTGACGGTACGGCATCGGCGTCCGCGATTATGGAGGGCCTGGAACGGTTCCGAAAGGGTGATCGGGCGTTCCCCAAGATCGGCCCGAAGGAGGACCGCGATTTGGGAACTGCGTTGTATGACGCCATCTATTTCTCCGTCGTGGAAAAATTGAAAACCGCCGGGGAACGCCGGCGTGCCCTGCTGGTCTTCAGTGACGGCGAGGAAAATTCGAGCGAGCACGACTTGCTCGACGCAGTCGAAGCGGCCCAGAACACAGATACGCTCGTGTATTGTATCCGCTACACGCAAAAGGAGCATGGCCGTCTCACTGCAAGAAATAAATACGGCACTCGTGTAATGCAGCACATCGCAAGTCTGACCGGCGCCGCCGATTTCGATGCGCTCGCGAGTCACCTTCAAACCGTTTTCGCGCAAATCGGCGATGAGCTTCGCGCGACCTATCAAATCGGTTATGTATCCAGCAACGATCACCCGCGCGACGGCTCGTTCCGAAAGTTGACGGTCCGTTGCAAACTGACGGACACAACCGTACGGGCCAAGAGCGGGTATTATGCGCGATAGAGTAGTGCTTCGCCGAAAAGCGGTGCGCCGCTGTATGAGTGAGTTGCGAACGCTAGGCGTATGCCGCGTCAACCACCTGGCGGAGATAACTGAGATTCCGGCGCATATCGGCATCCAAGCTGCCCGGCCGCGTATCCGTCTCGAGGTTGACCCAACCAGACCATCCAATCTCTCGGATCGCCTGCACAATGGGTGGAAACCGAATGGCGCCTTCGCCCAGAAAATGCGGATTGTCTTTAAAGTGGAACTGGCAAATGCGATCCTTGCCCAGCCAGCGGATCTCTTTCACCACGTCGAATCCCGCTTGCGTCGAATTGCCGACGTCGTAGTACACAAGAACGTTCTTCGAACGCGATCTCTCCATAATGCGAACGTTCTCCTTAGCCGAGATCGTATTCTCAAGCCCTAAAATCACACCCGCCTTTTCAGCCTCCGGCGCAAGCTCGCGCAAAGCGCTCCCTACGCTATCTGCCTCCACTTCGTTCTGAATGCGCCAACGTCCGAAGAAAGGCAGCAGAAGAATATTCGTCTTCAAGTCTCGGGTAAGCCGGATCGCATCGGACACCCACTTCGGCGCCAACGGATCGCTCTTCAATCCGTTGTCATGCAGCCTGTCGACGCAAGTGCCGTCGATCGCGACACCATGCTGCCGAGACAGACGCAGATACCGGGCGATCACTTCCGGTTGATCGGCCGGCATCTTGCCATCCAGCAACTCTCGTCCGAAGGAGATCTGAACTCCCCGAAAGCCGAGCTCGGCCGCCTTCGGCACGGATTCAGGCTTGCTGCCGAGGTTCAGGTTCCAATCGGTAACCCCGATGCGCAGCGGCGTCGTCCGTCCGAGAGCAAGTCCGTCGATATACGCAAGCCCGGCCGCAGCGCCGAGGAAACGCCGTCGTGTTGATTGCAAGCTAACTCCGAATGCACCGGCTACGCTTAGGGTGCGCATGAAGATCGCGACATTTAACGTTAACTCATTGCGGAGGCGTCTTCCGATTTTGGTCGATTGGCTGGAGCGGCATAAACCGGATGTGATGTGTCTTCAGGAGACGAAAGTCCAGGATTCGGAGTTTCCTGTCGCCACGCTCGAGGCTGCCGGCTACCATTCCTGCTTCCGGGGAATGAAGTCGTATAACGGCATCGCGACGCTGACACGCGAGAAGCCGCAGAATGTGATTCATGGGCTGCACAAAGACGACGCCAGTGAAGACGTCCGAATCCTTCAAGTTGTGGTGGGCGGCATTCCGATTATCAATACGTATGTGCCGCAGGGGAAGTCCATCACGTCCGATAAGTACGCCTCAAAGCTGCTGTGGTTCAAGCATCTTCAGCAGTACTTCCAGACGCATCTCGATCCTGCCGAGCCCGCGATCTGGCTCGGCGACTTGAATGTTGCGCCTGAACCGATTGACGTCTACCATCCTGACCGGCGAGTGAAGGACGTCGACTTTCACATCGACGCTCGAAACGCCTTCAAAGAGACCTGCGGCTGGGGCTTCATCGACGTGTTCCGGCAGCATTACCCCGAGCGGGTGCAGTACACGTATTGGGATTACTTTCGCAACGCGTTCGAGAATAACTGGGGCTGGCGCATTGACCACATCCTCGCCACTACACCTCTGGCAAGTCGGTGCAGCGCCGTGGATGTAGATATGGAACCGCGCAAGCTGCCTGGCGCCTCAGATCACACCGTGGTTTGGGCAGAGTTTAACGCGTGCGGATGAGAGCCGCTTTTGATGTTATAATTCCGCCTAACCCGCTGGCCGTATTGGATCAAGGACGAGCGATCTTTGTTTTTAAATGCTCGAATGTTGCCAGACCTTATTAGAAACGAGGATACAAACGAATGGGGCGCAAAGTAACTTATTGGGTAAGCACCGGTTTATTGGCCACGCTATCGCTGCTTGCCGCATTCACCTACCTGTCGGGCAGCCCGCAGGCGGTGCAAGGGTTCGCGCACGTGGGATATCCTCAGCAACTGCGAATCATTCTTGGGATCGCCAAACTCCTGGGTGCTGTCGCCCTCGTCGTTCCCGGCGTTCCGAAGCTGAAAGAGTGGGCCTATGCCGGATTCACATTCGCCTGGATCTCGGCATTTATCGCGCATTATCTCGCGAAAGATGGCTCGACAGCGTTCATGCCGCTGATACTGCTGGTGCTTCTTTTTATCTCTTATGTGACCCGGCCGGCAAGTCGCCAGTGGCAGCCCAAAGCCGCGACAATCTAATCAACACCCGCCGGTCAGGTGTCCACGATGTTAGTGCTTAAGAATGTGTTGAGAAATTTCCCATTGGGGTCGTATTGCTTCAGCAGATCGCGGTAATCGGGGAGCTTCTCATAAAGAGATCGCAACCGCCCAGGCGTCATGGTGAATAACTTCGCCCAGTGCGGTCTGGCATCGAACGGAGCCAACTGTTTTTCGATCATCGGCAGCACAGCTTTCACCGCGGTCCACTCGGGTTTCCATGTGAAGTGAATGGTCATTGAGCTTCGCTTGTAACACGGGCTCATCCAAAGATTGTCGGGGGCGATCGTACGGAATTCTGAAATCATCAGATGCGGTGAGATGTGATCCCGCAGTTGTTCAACCGCGAGGATGGCCTCGTATGCTCGATCGCGGGACACAAAATACTCCGACTGTAGTTCATCGCCGCTGCTAGGTGTGAAGTTCATGCGGAAATGCGGCAGCCGTTCGTACCAGGGGCCGGGGATGCCCATCTGCTCGGTGCAGTTCTCTGCCGAGTGCCCTGCCAGCGGGTGCAGTTTTCTCGTGGCGGGTTTCGCTCCGAAGAATTCCGGTTCGAGCCGAAACGATCGACCCGGCTCAACACGGCTCTTGATCCAAGCTTGTGTCACACGATGATTCCGCCAGTCGGTAAACAGGCTGACGCTGTATCCGCTCGAGAAAATTTCCTCGAGATGGGTCTCTAACTGCTCGAACGGGAGGTTCTCATAGACGACTTGCCTCATCGTGTAGGTGGGCTGAACATCCAGCGTGACCTTGGTGATCAATCCAATTGCACCGAGATGAACGCATGCTGCCTCGAAGTGTTCCCCGTCGTGAGCTCGCGACAAGTGCGCCATTTGACCGTCGGCGGTGACAAACTCCAGGGCCGATACCGCGGTGGAGAGATTTCCGTTTTTGCTGCCGGATCCGTGCGTGGCGGTTGCGCACGCCCCCGCTACCGTGACGTGCGGCAAAGAGGCTAAATTGTGGAGCGCGTAGCCGTGGCCGTCAAGATACGGCGCCAGCTCGCCATACTTCAGGCCGCCGCCAACAGTAACCGTGCGCGACGCGGAATCGATTTCCATGCCCTTGAAATTATTCCAGCGAGACTTGATCCCCAATCGTGTCGGCAATGCTATTGAAAGAGTGGCGGGAGCCCAGTGCTTTCAGTTTGCTGTGGTGCTTCACAAGCTGCTGAACGTCTTCGACGGATTTCGGCAAGTCCAGACGATCCGCGCTGTACTGGTAATTACCAGCCCAGTTTTTCCGGATCGCGTTGTTTTCCTGCCCGGATAAAAGTGGCGATAAGACGCCGCCGGCAACCAACGCGCCGGATCTCTTCAAGAATTCTCTTTTGTCCATCGCCACGAAGCAGCTGGACCGATTACCGTGGCGCGGCCCAGGCCAGGCCGTCGGCTAATTTGCCGGCATCGATGAGCTTCTCCACCGACCAGTCGCTCAGGTTGATGGCGGCGACCTTCGCGCTCGCATTACACGAAACATACGCCACCTTGTCATCCGGGCTGACTAAAACTTCTTGTGGGGCTTTCGGTACATCCACCGTGCGCACGACTTTCAGCGTCCGGAGGTCCACCACAGCGACCTGATGGACGCTCGGTACGGCCACGAGCAGCCAGCGGCCATCTCCGGTCGAAGCTGTTCCGTAGCCTGGCGCCGGCAGCGGAATCCAGGTCTTTATCTGGTTGCTTGCGGTGTCGATAACCGCGAGCTGTGGCTTCGTTTGATCGGCCGTAAACACCATGCTGTCGTCAGGCGTGATCGAAATGCGCTGGGTCGTCCGGGAGATTGGAATCACGGCAATCGTTTTTCGGCCTTCCAAATCAAGAACCGAAACCGTTCCTGGCCCGACGTTCGCCGTGTACCCTCGGCGGCCATCATGCGAGATGGCGAGCATGTGAGACTCCGGTTGTCCCGTCGGAACCGAACCGACGATCTTCAGCGTATGAGGATCGATGATCGTGACCGTTTTGTCCAGTTCCGTCGTGACGTAAAGCAGGCCGTCTCTCGGATTGAAGTGCGCCGCGTGGGGCCGAACTCCGTGACCAAAATCCACCTTGTCGACAACCTTGCGCGATGCGATGTCGATCACCACCATACGGTCGCCGTCCGTACCGGGTTTCCCCACGCCGGAATTCCCGTAGATGGGAACATAAGCCGTGCGGCCGTCTGGAGACGCAGCGACCTCATGTCCTGTCACGCCGCCCTCGGCGACCGTCGCAACCTGCTGACCCGCGATCGGGTCAACGATGCTGAGATCGCGATCTCCTTGATTGGCAACCAGCAGAAGCGGTCCCGCTCCGTTGTTTGCGGTTTGAGCGTTCGACGGGAGTGACATGGCACTAATTATCAGAATAGATAGGGAGAAAACTCGCGATCCTGTCATGGCAACCTTCCTTGTGTGGCAATTCGTCTTCGGCGAACACAGTAACACACTTCATCCTGGTGCTAGCTTCGCTTTTTTACGGCGCCATGCCCTCATCCATCCATCGTCTGAACAGCGCGAGGCGCTCCGGGGGCCAAGCCTCATCGCAAGGCATGGTCCCGTCTTCGAGACGCGCGTAGATGTCTGCGGCCCGCGCCTTTACGTCATCGTAGGAAGACAGATCAAGGCCGAATCCCTGCATGCTATCGACATCGGGACTGTCGCGGAACAGCGGCCGAATCTCGGTCGCAAAGCTTACGGGCATAGAGAGACACCAGCCGACATGTTCATTTCAGGAAACCGCTAGCGTTGCTTTCGGCAGCGCTGATTTCGTCATTCAAAGGATCATCGAGTGCCAGCAGCCGTCGCAGTTCCGGCGAGAGACGGGCTTGCGTTTCGCTGCGGAGCAAACGCTTCTGATACTGCTGCTGCGGCTTGTCGTAACGGCAATAGAAAGCATGCAGCGCCCGACGGTGATTTCCGGTGTGATTGGCCGTTCCGCCGTGCCACGCGTGAGTGTTCATAACCACCACGCTTCCGGCCGGACCGGTAAGCAAAACTTCCTGCGGATGCGGCGCGCCGGGGTCCGCCAGTACGGCCTGCGGGAGCTGCGCCCAATTTTGAGAACCTGGGATGACGCGCGTTGCTCCGTTTTCGGGAGTGAAGTCATCGAGCAGCCAGATGGTGTTGCACACCCAGAAACCTTTCTCGTCAGGCAGCGCCGCCGCATCGCAATGCAACGGCTGCGCTTCTCGAGAATACGGGTTCGCCGAGCGAGCGTTGAAGCTACTCAGTTTGAAGCGATCACCCACAACGTGCCGCACGAGTTCCAGGATGCGAGGCTGAGCCACGAGCCGCTCGAAGACTTCGCCTTTGTCCACTAAGTTCGCAAGGCGTCGCGACCCGGGTTCCTTGCGAAATTCGGAGCCGGCGTCTTCTCCTTCAGATTCATACAACTCCTCAACCCGCTTCCGAACTTCCTCCAATAGGTCTGGATTGAGAAAACGTTCTATGACTGTGTATCCATCTGTATCGAGTTGTTCACGCTCGGCAGCGGTCATAAACCTGACCATATCAGCTTCGAGAGCGGCCGGCCTTGCCTTCATTTCTGCCGGAGTCATTGGTTCACGCCGTTTGGATACTCTAGTCTACATGCGCGCGCTTTGCGTTGCGATCCTGGTGCCTGGCCT
>JAVKSW010000129.1:0-7218 GCA_039583505.1 Bryobacteraceae bacterium
TGTAGTTCAGCGACTCGCGCTGTTCCAGCGTCGAATAGCGGGTCTGCAGCGATATCGTTTGGCCCAATCCACGGAAATTCAACCGGTTTACATCGAAGGAAACGATCGGCGACACGCCTTTTGCGCCGCCTGCTTCCGCAAGATTGTTTGTGGTGTTCCCAAATTGGCCGACTTCGAGTCCAAGTCCAATATTGAACGTGTAGCGCGCCGCTTCGTCGAAATCGTACAAAACGTATTTGTATTGGTTCGTTCCGCCTGGATCCTGCAGCGCAGTATTCACGTTGGAGAAAACGCCCAGATCCGTCAGCTCGCGAGAGATGTCGTTCACCTTCGTCATGGAGATGGGCTCGCCGTCTTTGAGCGTGATTCTCTTCTCTACCAGGGAAGGCCGCGTGCGATAGAGACCCGAGAGAATCACCTTGCGCACAAACTCGCGCCGCCCTTCCGTTACCTCGTACAGCACATTTTCCGTTTGCGGGTCAGGACCGGGTGTAATCGCGTAGCGGAACGTCGCGTTGGGAAAACCGTGCGCGTAGTAGTAGTCGAGAATGAGATTCCGATCCGCGGCCACGTTCACTTCGGCAAACGGCTGACCAACCGCCGACGTCAGTTGCCCGCGCAGCGGGCTGAGATCAAGCTGCGAAACGCCCGTCACGTTCAGATTGGCCACAGTCCATTGCTTCCCCTGATCGATATGGAAGATAACCGCGATGTCGCTCGTTTTGCCTTTGTAGTTTGTCTCCACCGTGGAGGTCACCTTCACGTCGCGGAAGCCGTTGGCGCGATACAGGCTTTCGATGGTTGCCGCGTCCGTCTCACGGAAGTCTTCGCTGTAGCGGCCGTAGCGGAGGATCAACGTCGCGGGACGAAGAAACATGCGCTCACGAAGCGTGTCCATGGTGAAGTAATCGCTCCCCAGGATCTTTACATCCACCAGTTTGCGGCGCGGACCGGTGGCGATGTAGTAGTTGATGATCTGCTGATCGTTCTGCGGCGGCTCGGTCCGGAACGTCACATCCACGTCCGGATAGCCCTTGGATTGAAAATAATCGTGAAGATTGCGCGCCCCTTCGGTGAGCAGATCGTTGTCTACCGATCCCTCTTCGTAAACGGGAACATATTGGCGCAATTTACCTTTGGACACCTTCGCTTCGAGAGCCTTAATGGTAATCTTCGGACCGGCGTCGATATCGAAGGTTGCTTTCGCGCGGTTCGTAGCGGGATCGTAATCGAGGGAGGTCATGTCCACGTCCGCAGTCAAGCGCCCCGTCTTGGCGTATCTTTTCTGAATTCCGTCCGTCCCTTTGTCGGTCCGAGCGGAAGTCACCTGACGCCACCAGTGGATCAGCGGAATGCGCCAGCCGGTTGCGTGAACGATGGCGTCCGTGGGAAGTTTCGTGTCCCCTCGGACGACAGGCATCTCGTACTTGGCGCGCTTGCCCGCCTGCACCAGAAATCGGATGGTCATCTCATGCGTATCCGGATCTTCCACCGTCGCGACCCCCACCTGCGCCTGGTACAGTCCGTTCTGCCTCAGCTCCTGCTCAATCGACTGCCTGGCTGATTGCAGTGTGTCTTCATCGAAACGCGAACCCAATTGCAGCTCCGCATCGCTGATGATAACCGCGCGGCTGGGAGGGTCGCTGAACTTGCCTTCCGCGCCGACGTGCCCGATGAAACGTCTCGCCCGGGTGAGGAAGCGGATGCTTACACCGTCTCCGCTCGGCTCCGCATCCACTTGGATGTCGTCGTAGAGACCACTCGCAAACATGCGGTCGATAGTGGTCCCCACCTGCGTACGATTCAGTGGCTCACCGGTGCGAACAAGCTGCATGTTGGCGAGATCTCTGGGGTCTAAAGGCTGGGTCGCCGGCTGATACTCGACCGAGATCACGGTTTTCCCGCTGAAATCCTGAGCGTGTACAGTACTCAAGCTCGCTGTCAGGAATAGGCCAATAACTAGTTCAGAACCGCGAAGAGATGATGATATTCTCCTCATCTCTGATCGCGCACAACAGCCCACGCGTGTGAAATCTGAAATCGTTCCAAGCCAAAAACCCTCCGAATGGATGGAAATACCCGAAGTAGTGTACTTCCTGGACGCCGTTAGCGTTTGCCCCGTTACATTGTCTCAGCCGTCGAGCGGCGATGGTCTATTTGTAGGAATGACCGGGCACGCCCTTGCAAGAGTTCTGAAGGTGGCCGCGGCGCGGTGGAGCGATCACAGCGCTCCGCGCTTGGGAGCGTCGCTGGCTTGTTACACGCTGCTATCCATTGCGCCGCTGGTTGTCCTGACGGTTGGTATCTGCGGGCTCGTATTCAGGAAGTCCGCGGAGCAGAAGCTTATCCAGCAGATTGCCGCGGTGGCTGGTTACTCGAGCGCAAAAACGGTAAAGACTCTGCTCGATAGCGCTCATCACGCAAACGGACCCCTGGCTACCGCCCTTGCGCTGGTCATCTTACTATTCGGCGCATCGGGAGTCTTCGTAGAGCTTCGCAGTTCATTGAACACAATCTGGGATGCGCCGCCGAGTGCCTCCCCGGCGTGGCGTGACCTGATTGGCCAGCGGCTCGTTTCATTTGCCATGGTGCTTGCACTCGGATTTTTGTTATTGGTTTCTCTCCTGGTAAGTGCTCTGATTACCATGGTCGAGAAGTTCTTCGCGGGCGTAGTACCGCTCCACTTCGCAATCTTTGGTGAGATTGTGAACTTTTTTCTTTCACTTGCCGCGCTTGCTATTCTTTTCGCGCTTATCTTTAAGTTTGTTCCGGACGTGCCCATTTACTGGCGCGATGTCGGCATTGGGGCCGTCGCAACAGCAGTCCTATTCACCGTAGGTAAGGGGTTGTTGGGATTGTATCTGGGAACGGCGGGTGTGGGCTCTACCTACGGCGCCGCGGGATCTCTGGTAGCTCTGGTAGTGTGGGTCTACTACTCGGCACAAATCTTCTTTTTTGGAGCGGTATTCACAAGAGTTTACGCCGATACGCTCGGTTCCCAAGCCGCAAAAAAAGAACGGACCGCCGCGGCGGAATCCGCTGCTTTACCCGGAACGCATCCTCCATAGAGGCTCGATTGGCCTAAAAAGTCTTTCGATTCTCTCATTTCCTTGAAACACGTTCTCTCGTATTGCTTCTAGGTATGCAGGACATTCTACAGTGGTTGTCACGTCAAAGCGGGCCCGGCGGCCGCTCGCGGCGCTTCTCGTTTTCACAGAGACCGGAGGAGAGGATAAGTGCGTTCACAATTCGGCAGTTCCCTGCTGATGTTCGTAGCACTCTTTGTTACCGGCGCCCCGTCGATCAGACCGGACACCTTGAATGGCGGCACACCGACAAGTTGGAATCCTAACTACCTGTATAACCTGCCAACGTACATACCCGGTCTGTATTACTGGAACAACAACTCTGGCGACGGCGCTCAAGACAATATCGGTTGGTGCCTGGTGGGCAGCGCCTCCTGTGGTCTTCAGAATCCACCGGGCCCCATCGCGTATTACTCGATCAATGGAAACGGTCCGGCGAATATGTACTTCACCAGCGACGGAAGCCCACGTTATGCCACGCTGCAACTCACGATGACCGATCAGAAAGGCATCGGCAACGGGACGGACCTGTTCGGCTTCTACCAAACGGATGCGACTGGGACGACGATCCTGAATCCGACCGTGATTTTCACCTCCAACGATGCCATCGGCACTACATATACCTGGCCGCCTTCCGCGCTAACCGCCGGTGAAAACTACGCATTCTTTATCGAAAACATTCAAGGCATCGGCACTTCGAATGTGACCTACTACATCTACTACATGAATTCGAGCCTGAACACCGCAACTGGGTCCATGGGCCCGGATAACCTGCAGCATTTCGCAGTGTTTTCGAGCGGATCCACCTACTATATTGGTTCGGTGGACGGGGACTCTTGCCACGGCAATTTCCAACCCGGCACAAGCCCGTGCCTTCCTGCTTCGCAGTTCGATTTCAACGATTTTACGGTGGAGCTAAGCACATCCGCGCCCGAGCCGGATTCGGCAATCTTATCAGGCGCCGGCTTGCTGGGTGGCTTTCTAATCCGCCGCAGACGAACCCTCTGAAGAAGAAGCCGACGCAAGCCGGTTTGAGAACGCCCGGAAGTGCATTTGTGCGGGTCAGAAACACGCATCCGCTTGCGCTAAAATGAAATTTCCCGCCTGGTTTTCCCGCCCGGCTTTTTCCCCATGATTTCAGTTAGCAATGTCAGTATGCGCTACGGCGGCAAGATCCTCTTTGAGGATGTAACCACCACCTTTTTGCCTGGCCGGCGCTATGGTCTCACCGGACCCAATGGAGCCGGTAAGTCGACCTTCATGAAGTTACTTTCGGGCGAGCTCGAACCGCAGAAAGGAACGGTGGTTCGCCCGAAAAAAATTGGCATCCTGCGGCAGGACCAGTTTGCCTTTGACTCGTATCGCGTCGTGGATACGGTGATCATGGGTAACCTCCCGCTGTGGAGAGCACTCGAAGAACGCGAACTGCTTTACGCGAAAGCGGAGCTCACCGACGCCGATGGCATGCGGCTGGGCGAACTCGAAGGCACAGTTTCCGAAGAGGATGGTTACACAGCCGAGAGCGATGCGGCCGTGTTGCTCGATGGACTCGATATCCCCGAACCCCTGCACCATCGTCACATGGGCGAGTTGCAGGGCGGACAAAAGGTTCGCGTTCTGCTAGCGCAAGCGCTGTTCGGGCATCCGCAGGCGCTGCTGCTCGATGAGCCGACTAACTACCTCGATCTCGAATCCATTCACTGGGTGCAAAATTTCCTGACTCACTATAACGGCACCCTGATCGTCATCTCGCACGACCGGCATTTCCTCAACAGCGTCTCGACGCATACAGCCGATATCGATTATCAAACCATCATCACCTATCCGGGCGGATACGACGACATGGTTCTGCAGAAGACGCAAGTCCGTTCACGGATTGAAAGCGAGAACGCGCAGCGGGAGAAGAAAATCGCGCAATTGAACGAGTTCATCGCGCGCTTCTCCGCCGGTACTCGCGCCAGCCAGGTGACTTCGCGCAAAAAAGAAGTGGAGCGGCTGCAAACCACCGAGTTGGCGCGCTCGAATATCCAGCGGCCCTACATCCGTTTCGACATGAAGCGGCCCTCCGGCCGCCATGCTCTCGAGTTCAAAGGTGTCAGTAAGGGCTACGGGGACATCGAGGTGATCAAGGACTTCTCAGGTTCCGTACAACGCGGCGAAAAGGTGGCGCTCATGGGCCGCAACGGCGTGGGTAAAACCACTCTGCTCAAAGCGCTACTCGCGAATGCGCCAGGCGTTGACAATCCTGACGTAGCCATCGATCGAGGGGCGGTCACTTGGGGTCACGAAGTGCAAATCGGCTATTTCGCTCAGGATCATAGCAACACGATCCGCGCCGGCACGACTGTCGAGGAATGGCTCCACGAGTGGGATCTGCAAGCTTCGAAAGAAGAACTACGCGGGTTGCTGGGCCAGATGCTGTTCCGCGGCGAAGAGGGCGCCAAACCCACCGCTGCTTTATCGGGCGGAGAAACGGCGCGGCTGATCTTCTGTAAGCTGATGCTGCAAAAGCCGAACGTTCTCGTCTTCGACGAACCGACGAACCACCTGGACCTGGAATCGATCAATGCGCTGAACATCGCGCTACAGAAGTACGAAGGCACGGTGCTGCTGGTCACGCATGACGAAGATCTGGTCGACGAAGTAGCGACGCGTGTCTGGCGCTTCGAACCTGGCCAGATTGAAGATTTCGCGGGCTCCTACGAAGAGTACGAAGCCGCCGCCGTGCGTTAGCCGGCAGCGCCAAAATATTTTAGTGCGACGTAGAAGACCACCAGCATACTCACAAACAGGAGCGC
This sequence comes from Bryobacteraceae bacterium, assembly GCA_039583505.1. Taxonomy (GTDB): domain Bacteria; phylum Acidobacteriota; class Terriglobia; order Bryobacterales; family Bryobacteraceae; genus Bog-105. The sequence continues at coordinate 5,885 of JAVKSW010000129.1, forward strand.
TTCCGCCACCCGTCGCCGGCGCCTGGCGCGCACTGCGCTGCGCCGCGTAGACCGCTTTTCCCACTCTTCCATTTGCTTCTTTCTCGTGCGATCGCCAGGGCCAGGCGGCCGATGGAAGGCCTTCCGGCAGTCGCGGCAACGATACCGCTGCAAGCCACGCCAGCGCTTTAGAAAATCGAATGCCGGTTCTCTGCGGGAGGGTCTTACGTTGTCGCTCGCACAGACAGGACACGTGGGCATCAAGAGTACCTTTCTCGGCTGGCGCATCTTTGTGCAGATGGGCCTCTCTATACTCTTCGGTGCTTACCCTTCCGTTTTTGTAGCGTTCTACTGTTCTTGTAACGATACTGCCTGCAGTGTGACGGTCCCGGTCGCGCGCATGCTGCCGAGGGGGCGCGTATATTCAAGCGTGAACAGGTATAAGTCGGTACCGGGAGACTGGAAGTCCCACGTTCCCGAAGGCGTCTTCAGCAGGTCACCTGTAGCCAGACTGAAATGCCCCTGGTTGTGAGTCGGATAGCCAGAAGCTGCATGTAAGTGCCACGCTAATCCGCTCGGTAAATCGATTTCGTGTCCTTCCGCCTGCCAGGTGAGCCGATAAGCGCGGTTCGGCTCGAGGGGAACGTACTGTCGGAGCAGAACGCAGTGCTCGGGCTCGATCCCGGAAAGCGTCAGGCGCACGTTGCGGTCGCTCGGGAATTGATCGATGGTAACGCCTGTCGATGAGATCGGCGCCCAATCGAAGCCGTGACCAAAAAATGCAACCTCGAAGTGGCCGTTGTTCAGCGGATGTTCTCGTGTCGGAGCAGGCAGATTCACCCAGTTCGCCTGTCGCATGCTTCGCCAGATGTCGAGTGCAGGCTGAAGATATCCGGCCGCCAGCATTCGGTCTTCAATCGGTCCAATCTGATCGTCACGGCCGTAATCAGCCGGATTGCCGTGTCCCGCCGCCGCGACCAGCCGATTGACAATCGGCGCGACGGATTGGTATTGATGCGCATTCGCAAGGAACGAAGCATAGGCCAGCAGAACTCCCCCGCGATCGGGAATGGCACGGGCAATTCGCCGCGGGTCCTGGCTCATCAGCCACATTTGAGCGAACACCGGATCCGCGGCATAAGGCGTGATCTCCAGCGTTGCCTTCGCCCAGCGAAAAAAATCATTTGCCTTTTGCTGCCGGAAGTAGAAGTTCGTGAGCGTCCACTTGGGCAGAAACATGTGATCGACCTGGGCCGCACGCATATAGTATCGTTCGGCCGACGCTATGTCGTGCTGCTCGATCTCCGCGGTCAGGCCGAGTTGGATCCAGGACTGCACGTCGAAAGGATTCAGCT
>JAVKSW010000130.1:0-7210 GCA_039583505.1 Bryobacteraceae bacterium
AACCGCGGACCGTTCCGCAGATCGCACGCAGGCTAGGCTACGCCCGTCAGAGTGTGCAACGAACGGCGGATCAGCTTGTGCGTGAACAGCTCGCGCGTTACGCAGCGAATCCCGATCACAAAACCTCGCCCTTTCTCGTGCTCACGGAAGACGGAGTCGCCACGCTGAAACTAATTACAAGGGCAGCTCGGAAGTGGCACCTTAAATTGGCTCGGGAACTACAGCCGGAGGAACTCGCGACCGCCGTGAAGGTACTTCGCAAGCTGTGCGCTGCGGCTGGCAATTGACGCTCTATAGGAGCTAGCGCTGGGGCGGCTGGTGGGATTTGAACCCACGACATCCAGAACCACAATCTGGCGCTACTACCAACTGAGCTACAGCCGCCGTATTTACACCGAGTGTAACATCCGTCCACGCCCGCTGCCCTCAATCAGTGCGACATTAAAAGTATGGCCGTTGCTCCTCCACCGGAACCTCTCATCTCCACCGAAAAGCACCACCTGTATATAGGCGGTGAGCGCTGCGAGACCACTCAATATGACGACGTAAAGCTGCCTTACGACGGCACGCGAATCGCGCTCGTTGGCCGCGCTACCGGCGATGACGTCGACCGGGCCGTTCGCGCTGCCGAGCAAGGTGCGGAAGCCATGGCAGCTCTCGCCAACTACGAGCGCGCCGACCTGTTGCTTCGAATCGCTGCAGAGCTCAAGAATGACGAGGCCCAACTCGCTCATCTGATTTGCTCGGAAACGGGCAAGCCGGCCAAAGAGGCGCGCACCGAGGCGAGCCGCAGTGTGAACACGCTGGTAGCAGCGGCGCACGAAGCACGGCAGCTTTCGGGCGAGACGGTGCCAATGGACTTCGCCGCCGGCGCGAAAGGCCGAATGGCGATGACTGTTCGTGAACCGCTGGGTGTCATCGCCGCCATCACACCTTTCAATTTCCCGCTGAACCTCGCTCTACATAAACTCGCACCCGCCTTCGCAGCCGGCAACGCGGTCGTGCATAAGCCGGCCGAACGCACGCCGCTCAGCGCCCTTCGCCTTGCCGACTTGGTGGCGAAGGCGGGCGCCCCGAAGGGCGCCTACAACGTGATCGCAGGTGACGGACCTGCACTCGCCGACCGTATGCTGCGTCATCCCGGAATTGCGATGATCACTTTCACCGGCAGTGTGAAAGTCGGAACCGAGCTGCGCGCCAAAGCGGGCCTGAAGCGCGTCACGCTCGAGCTCGGCAATAACTCCGCTGTCATCATCGAACCGGACGCCGATCTCGACACGGCCATCGCGCGCTCGGTGCAAGGTGCGTTCGGCCACAGCGGTCAAATCTGCATCTCGCTGCAGCGCGTCTTCGTACATGAATCGATTCAGGACGAATATCTGAAAGGGCTTCTCGCGGCAACCAAAAGACTCCGCATAGGCCATCCGTATGAAGATTCCACCGACGTTTCATCGCTGATCGACGAGCCGGCCGCCATTCGCGTCGAATCCTGGATTCAGCAGGCGGTCGATTCCGGCGCGCGGCTCCTCTGCGGCGGCAAGCGCAAATTTGCGACCATCGAGCCCGCCATCCTGACCGATGTTCCCGCTGCTGCTCATATCTCGTGCGACGAGGTATTCGGGCCGGTGCTTGCTGTCTATCCCTATAAGAAGCTCGATGCCGCGGTCGCAGCGGCTAACAACACGCCCTACGGTTTGCAGGCCGGCATCTTCACCAACAATCTTCCCCGCGCGTTTTCGGCTGCCCGAAAGCTGCGATTCGGCGGCGTCATGCTCAACGATGTTCCTACTTTCCGCATGGACCATATGCCGTACGGCGGCACAAAGCACAGCGGTATTGGCCGTGAAGGCCCCCGGTATGCCATCGAAGAAATGACCGAGCTGAAGCTTATCTGCTGGAAAACCGAAGCGTCTCTTCTCTGATATCCTCAGAGCTTAAGAGGAAGCGTACACGGCCATTACGGTTATCGTGCGCCTCGGAACCTTTGGAGTTTTTCGATGTCCGGACATAGTAAATGGGCCACGATCAAGCATAAAAAGGCCGCCACTGACGCGAAGCGTGGCCAGGCGTTCACGCGTTTGATCAAGGAAATTATGATCGCCGCGCGCAATGGTGGCGACCCCGATTCCAACGCCCGCCTTCGTACTGCGATCGTTGCCGCAAAAGCGGTTAGCATGCCTTCCGATAACATCAAGCGCGCCATCATGCGCGGCACTGGTGAGCTCGAAGGTGGCCAGATCGATGAGATTCTGTTTGAGGGCTACGGCCCGGGGGGTGCTGCCGTTCTGGTGAATGTCGCCACCGACAATCGCAATCGCACGGTCAGTGAAATTCGGCACGCGTTTTCGAAGCACGGCGGCAACCTGGGTGAGCAAGGCAGCGTGTCTTGGATGTTCGAGCGCAAAAGTCAGATTATCGTCGATGCCGAAAAGGCCGGCGAGGATCAGTTGATGGCCGTCGTTCTGGACGCCGGCGCCGACGATATCCGCGATCAAGGCGGCGCCTGGGAAATCTTATCGCCACCGGAAGCCCACGAAGCCATCGTGCAAGCCCTCGAGAAAGCCAAAATTCCCACGGAGTCGGCTGAAATCGCCATGGTTCCCAAGAACACTATCAAGCTCGAAGGCAAGAACGCCCAGGCCATGCTCAAGTTGTACGACGCCCTCGAAGAGCAGGATGACGTCCAGAACGTATACGGGAACTACGAAGTGGACGAAGCGGAAGTAGAAGCAATGGCGTAATTCCTTTAATGCGAATTGCCGGAATAGATTGTGGAACTGAGAGAACCGGATTCGGTGTCATCGATACCGATGGTCGATGTCATCGCCTCGTTACCGCCGGAGTTGTTCGTACCAAACCAGCCGCCGCCTTCGAACAGCGCCTGAAAATCATCGCGTCCGAATTGCGCCGTGTCCTTGAGAACTTCGCCCCTGAAGCCGTAGCCGTGGAGGAAGTATTTCACGCTGTCAACGCGAAATCCGCGCTCAAGCTTGCGCATGTGCGTGGCGTGGCCTTGCTGCTGGCCGCGGAAGCCGGACTCGTTGTCAGCGAGTATTCACCACTCGAAGTGAAGATGAGCGTGGTCGGTTACGGTCGTGCGGAAAAACAGCAGGTCCAGATGATGGTGCATTCGCTGCTCGGTATCGGGCCCCAATTCGATTCCTTCGATACCACCGACGCTCTCGCCGTCGCCATCTGTCACGGAACGCGCTCGATGATGCGGGCCCTCGCCGGAGCGCAACGATGAAGGTGGAAACCCGTCGATGAAGCACTTAGCTCTCGTGCTGGCGCTTGCGGCCGGTGTGCAGGCCGCCCCGCCGAAGCTCACATTCACGAAGAGCTTCCCGGGAAGCGTCCCTGCCTATGTCTCCGTCGAGATTGATCGGACCGGCGCACTCGAGTACAAAGAATCTGTTCAAGATGATCAGCCCGTGAAGGCTCAGCTGCCCGATGGCGATACAGCGACGCTGTTCTCCATGGCCCAGAAACTGGATTACTTCAAATCGCCGCTCGAATCGGGACTAAAAGTTGCCAACACCGGCAAGAAGACGTTCCGCTATCAGGATGACAGCGGCGCGACCACCGAGATCTCGTTCAACTATTCGACGGACCCGACGGCTCAGCAGCTCCTCGACCAATTCGAGCAAATCGCCGCCAGCGAGCGCGCCTACCTTGAGCTCGACCGCTCGATGCGTTACGACAAATTGGGCGTTAACGATGCACTCGCGCAAATTGAATCCCTCTGGCTCCGGAAGCAACTGGCCGCGCCCCAGCAATTCGCGCCGCTGCTCACTCGCATCGCGACGCACCAGGCGTTTATGCACATCGTTCGCGAACGCGCAGCCCGCCTGAAAGACGAATTCCAAGCTGGACCGACGCCGCAAGCGACTGCTCAGACGCAGAAATGAGAGAGCTGCCGTTCGAGCGTGTGATCTGGATCGTGCTTGACAGCGTCGGGATTGGAGCTATGCCGGATGCCGCCGACTTTGGCGATGAAGGCAGCGACACACTCGGCAATATCGCGAAAAGCCGTAAGCTCAATCTCCCGAATCTCCGCCGGCTGGGTCTCGGGAATATCAAGCCGCTTGATCGCTTGCCGCCCGTCGAACATCCGGCAGGAGCCTTCGGAAAGTGCAGTCTGGCTTCGCCCGGCAAAGACACTACAACGGGCCATTGGGAGATGGCCGGCATTCTGCTCGAGAAGCCCTTCCCGGTATATCCAGACGGCTTCCCTCCCGAAGTAATCGATGCGTTTGAAGCCAAGATTGGTCGCAAGACCCTCGGCAACAAGCCCGCTTCCGGCACTGAGATTATTCAAGAGCTGGGCGAACAGCACATGCGAACGGGCTCGCCCATCGTCTATACGTCTGCCGATAGCGTGTTCCAGATTGCGGCGCACGAGCGCGCAATTCCTCTTGATGAGCTGTATAGGATCTGCCGCGTTGCTCGCGACATGCTGCGTGGACCGCACGAAGTGGGCCGTGTGATAGCGCGGCCTTTCGAAGGGGAACCCGGGCATTTCGTCCGCACCGCGAATCGCAAAGACTATGCCGTACCGCCTCCGCCTGGCATGTTGCTCGACCAGTTAGCCGCCAAGAACGTAACTGTCTGCAGCATCGGAAAGATTTCTGACGTCTTCCTCGAGCGCGGCATCACCCGGTCCGTAAAGACCAAGAACAATGACGACGGAATGCAGAAAACCCTCGACACTGTGAACGCGGAGCCGAATGGCCTCATCTTCGTTAACCTTGTCGATTTCGATCAGCAGTTCGGGCATCGTAACGACGTCGAGGGATATGCCCGGGCGCTCGAGGCCGTAGATCGCTGGTTTCCCGCGCTTCAGCCGCAAACTCGCGATATGGTCGTGGTCACCGCGGACCACGGATGCGATCCGACCACTCCATCGACAGATCACTCGCGCGAATACACACCGCTTCTCGTCTATGGTCCTCGCATTCAACCCGGCGTGGACCTTGGTACTCGTGCGACGCTTGCCGATATCGGCCAAACCGTCGCGGAAAATTTCGGCGCGACGATCCCCGCAGGCTCTAGCTTTCTCGACGACATTCTGAAAGGACAATGAATCAACCCGTGCCTATGAGACGGCGCATCATGGCGGCCAACTGGAAGATGTACAAGACCGCCCAGCAAGCAATCGCTTTTTTTGACAAATTCAACCCGCTCCTCCAGGACGCGACCGAACAGGGTGTAACGCACTGCGAGATAGTTGTGTGTCCCGTGAGCCTCGCGATTCCTGCCGCTGTCCAGGCGGTGGTCTCCACGGTCGTTCGCATCGGCGGGCAAAACATCTACTGGGGGAAGGAAGGCGCGTTTACAGGTGAGATCTCCGGTGAAATGCTACGCTCCGCCGGCGCCACCTGGGTGCTCGTCGGACACAGTGAGCGCCGCCAGTATTTTCACGAAACAGATACTGACGTGCTCAAAAAAACGCAGGCTGCTATCGACGCCGGCCTGACGCCGATCGTCTGCGTGGGCGAGCACCTTGAAGATCACAGAGCAGGGAAGACGCACCATGTGCTGGTTCGGCAGTTTGCCGCCGGGGTCGCGGGTTTGACTGAAGAGCAGTTTGCAAAGATTGCCATTGCCTATGAGCCAATTTGGGCCATCGGCACTGGTCACACCGCTACTCCCGTGATTGCCTCCGATGCGCACAAGCTCATCCGCGCCGAAGCCCAAAAGCGCTTTGGTGGCGAGGGCGCGCAGCAACTCCGCATCCTGTATGGTGGCAGCGTCAAGCCCGAGAACATCGATGGCTTAATGGCAGAATCCGAAATCGACGGCGTTCTCGTAGGCGGCGCGAGCCTCGACCCTCAGTCCTTCGCCAAAATCGTTAAGGCTGCCTAGCCGCGCCTGGACGATAACGTGCTACAGAATTGGTGCGTTGGCTCGCTTTGAGCCGTTTCCCCGAGCGGCAAACTTCGCTATTATCGAGTAATTCGCTAAAGGCATAGCCCGCTTCTGTAACGGATGTGAGGTAAAACGTGGGCGCAAAAGCACAACCCGTGCGTGAACACGCCTCCGGGCAACAGGATGAAACAGTTGTAACTCCCGTGAGTCGCCAGCCGCTTCCCGGACAAATGCTGCAGCCCGGATATGTGTTGGAGCAGCGCTTCGTCATTACGCGGCTGCTTGGCAGCGGCGGAATGGGTGACGTATATGAAGCCGAGGACCTCCGGCTGAATCGTGCTCGCATCGCTCTGAAAACCATGCGCGCGGAGTATGCCGCCGACGATAATGCGCGCGAGCGTTTTCAGCACGAAGTCTTGCTGGCTCGTTCCATCGCTCACCCGAACGTATGCCCGATGTATGAGATGTTTTCATCCGAGGCGCCACAAGGTGAGATTTGGTTTCTCACCATGAAGCTGCTTTCCGGAGAGACACTGGCGTCGCGTTTGGCAAAGCGGCGGATCGTGCACGAAGAAGCTATCCGCATTTCTCATGAGATCGCCGCGGGTCTTGATGCCATTCACGAATTGGGAATTGTGCATCGCGATCTGAAGCCCGGCAACATCTTCCTCGAGACGTGGAAGGCGGGTGAGCGCGCCGTACTGACTGATTTTGGTCTCGCCCGTGTTTGCTCTGATGCCCCATCCCTGACGGATGCAGGCCAGGTGGTGGGCACTCCTTCTTACATTGCTCCGGAAGTGCGTGCCGGAAAACCGGCAACGCCCCGTTCGGATGTCTATTCATTCGGCGTGGTTGTTTACGAAATGGTGATGGGAGGCCGGCCGGACTTTCAAACCACCCTTGCGCTGGATACCGCATCTGAGAATGCCCAAACACGCCGTTTTCGAAGTACGATTGCGCGCTGTCTCGCGCTCGATCCCGCTCAGAGATTTGCCTCGGCCTCTGACGCAGTAGTTGCACTCGAACGGGCGTTGGAAGGGCTGCCTCTGGTCACTCGGCGAAACCTGCTGGCGACCGGTGCAACCGCTGCCGCCGGCGTCATATTCTGCTGGTCCCAGCGCGAAGAAATTGGCCGCCTGTTGCATTCATTGCCAAAGCCGCGCCGCGTCGCCGTGTTACCGGCCGCCGATCTCCACGCCCGCTCGGAAGACGCATCGCTGCTGAACGGAGTTCTGGAAAGCGTAAGCGCGCAACTCGCTCGCGCGGAAATACTCGAGCCTGATCTCTTTGTGGTCCCTTCCCGCTACTTGCGCCGGCAGAATGTCAGCGATCTGTCGCAGGC
>JAVKSW010000131.1:0-7174 GCA_039583505.1 Bryobacteraceae bacterium
ACATCCCCATGGGCAACTACGTTGTCACCAACACCATCGCGCTCCGCCCCGATACGGTCCTCATCGCCCTTCATCCTGACCAAACGCAATTCGACCTTCTCGACCGCACTCCGGGGTTTCAAGGGCCCGGCTCGCCCCGCCCGCTGCTTCAAACTCCTCCGGGCGGACACAACCGGGTCACCGGACTCGGCCTGTTCACCAACGGCATCAACAGCCGCGCTGTGGGTGCTCTTTGGATGGCCGGCGAAGACTCGCTCCTCGATGACGTCCGGTTCCTGGGAGGCCACGGCACCAACGGTCTGAACGGCACGCGTCTCAACCCTTACAACAACACGCACACCGCGGATCCAGACATTCATCGCCGCTGGGATGCGCAGTATCCCAGCCTCTGGGTCCTGCACGGTGGCGGCACATTCGCGAACATCTGGACCCCCGACACCTTTGCCCAAGCCGGTTTCTACGTCTCTGATACAACCAGCCCCGGTCGCGTGTTCGAATTATCGAGCGAACATCACGTTCGCAATGAGATCATGCTGAGAAACGTCACCAACTGGGAGCTGGATGCGCTGCAAACCGAAGAAGAAAGCGGAGAGAGTGCCCACGCCTACTCAATCGACATCGATCATTCGCATAACATCACGATTGCGAACTATCACGGCTACCGCGTGGTCCGGAGCTATCAGCCCTTTCCCTACGCCGTGCGCATCTCGCATTCGTACGACATCCGCTTCCGCAACGTCCATGTAGACAACAACAGCTCCATCGCCGCCTGCGATGAGCAGGGTCAAAACTGCCGCCAGCTTGTGCGTGCCGGCAAGGTTGGCTATGCCGATGCCATCATGGACGAAACATTCCACAACGAAGTGCGCGACCGCGAATTCGCCTGGCTCGACGTCACCCGTAAACCCGCTTTGCCCAAGCCCGATAAGCCCTCACCCGTTCTGGAATCCGGCGCTACGGTTCAGAAGGTCTCGTCCGGCTTCTTCAATATCTCCGGAGGCGCTGCCGATCCGGCCGGCAACCTTTATTTCGTCGACCCGCATTTTCAGCGCATCTACGAATGGTCGCCGGATACCGAGGACCTCACCATCGTTCGTGATAATCCTCTCGATCCCGTCAACCTCACCTTCGATAACTCTGGTAATCTCATCGTGGTCTCGTCAGGAGGTATGACGGAAACCGTTTACTCGTTCCGCCCGGGCACGCCCGAAAATGAGATCACCGTTCTCGAACGCCAGCCAGCGGAGCCGCGTCCCGCCATTTCCTCCGCCATTCCGGTCGACTACTGGGTCAATGGCGATTTCAGCAATACCCTGAATACCAGCACCTACGAATACGTCACCCTCGACCAGATGTTCCGGACCAAGATGTCCACCCGCAAACCTTATCAGTATGTATCGCCTGATCGCTCCGTCTACATCCCGGCGAATGAGGTCTTCGTACAAGGTGAACCTTACTTCGGCAGCAAGTGGTCGGATATTTTAATGGCCACCGGTCTCGTCAAAGCAATACCGGGAGAGACGTTTTATGTCACCAATGAAGCCGACGAAAAGACCTACAGCGGAAAGATGAATGACGACGGTACTCTGTCAGGCCTGAAAGTGTTCGCCTGGCAAGGTGGAGAAAGCCTGGCTCGGGACAAAGCGGGGAACGTCTATCTCGCAGCCGGCCAGATCTATGTCTACAATCCGTATGGCAAGCTGATCGACGTCATCAGGGTTCCGGAGCGCCCAACCCATCTTGTCTTCGGAGGGAGAGATCATCGCACGTTATTCGTTCTCAGTCACTGCTCCATTTACTCCGTTCGCACGCGATCCCAAGGCCTTTAGACTGGCTTGAAAAATCCATTCAACTCGGCATACGCGGTCGCACCGTTGAACCCGCCGAAACTGCCTTTCTCCGCGATTTCTCGGGCAGCCTTGATGAACCCGGTCCATGCCGTGCGCGCCAGAGAGGATCCCACGCTTACTCGCCGGACGCCCATTTCCGCCAGATCGGCCACGCGCAAGCCGATATCGGAACTCATGAGAATGTTGACCGGTTTGGGCGCGACCGCCGAAACCATGGCCTGCATCTCTTCGCGCTTCGTGACTCCCGGCGCATAGAGAACATCGGCCCCCGCATCTGCGTAGGCTCGCAACCGCCGTATCGATTCCGAATACGCTTCAGGATGACCGACCAGGTAGCACTCCGCGCGCGCGGTGAGAAGAACGCCTGTTCCGGATTCGTCAATAGCGGTCCGCGCAGCCTTGATCCGATCGACGGCTAAAGAGAATTCGTATAACGGACTGGCTGCCTCGCCTGTAGCATCTTCAACCGAAAGACCTGCCACGCCAGTCGCCGCGCATTCCTTGACATTCCGAGCTACTTGCTCCGGCTCATCGGCAAACGCCGAACCAAAGTCGGCATTCACCGGCAAATCTGTTGCAGTCGCCATGTCAGAAAGATGAGCCAGCATCTCGGTTTTGCCCACCGCCCCGTCGGCTAGACCACACGCAAACGCAAAACCGGCGCTGGTGGTGGCCAACGCCTTGAATCCGAGCTGTTCGAGATATTTCGCCGTCCCCACATCCCAGGGATTCGGAATGACAAAGCATCCACTCGCATGAAGCTCGCGAAAGGCCTCGCACTTGGCGCTTACCATTGGCATGCACATGAGTGTACATTTTGTGTGATAAAAGAACAGCAGGAAACGTCAGAAAATGTGGAACGGCAGCTCCGCTGATTCCGCCGCAAACTGGCACCGCTTCGGCACTGTTCCCACCGTCGCAGCCATCTGGCTGATCGCCGGTACCTTGGATATTACCGAGAACCTCATCTTCAACCACTTCCGGGGAATCACTCCGCAGATGGTTTTCCGATACATCGCGAGCGGATTGATCGGCCAGAAATCCTTTCGAGGCGGCATGCCATCGATCGCTCTCGGTGTCGCACTGCATTACCTTATCGCCTTGATTTGGACCCTTGTCTTCTACGCCGCAAGGCGCCAGTTTGCAATGATCCGCCACCGGCCGGTTCTGAGCGGTTTGCTCTACGGCGCCTTCGTTTACTTGTTCATGAATTTCGTCGTGCTGCCGTTGTCAGCCGTTCCCCACGCCGGACACGCGAGTACCCTGGCATCCCTCATTAGCGGTGTACTCGCGCTCTTATTGTGCATCGGGCTCACCATCTCTCTTCTCTTCCACCGCTACTGCCCATGATCACAGTTTCAGTTCCCAGAACTGACCAACCAGATCGTGGCCAAAGCTGTGATGCTTTTCTTCCTTGACCAGATAAAAACCAGCGCGCTCATAGATTCGTCGAGCGGCGCGCAATATGTCGTTGGTCCACAGCGTCAGTTTGCGATAACCGGCTTGCCCGGCAAATTCAATGCATTCGTCCACCAGTCTTCCGCCCACGCCCATTCCGCGAGCCGTTGGTTCGACTAGCAGCAAGCGGAGCTTGGCCATCGTGTTCGACTGCTTGATTAGAAACACGCAGCCAAGCCGCGCCCCCATACGTTCCGCGATCCAGCATCGTTCGCGCTGCCCGTCGAAATGCAGTAAGAACTTTCCAGCGATCTCCGCCACAAGGCCTTCAAAACTGGAATCCCAGCGATACTCTTGCGCGTACAACTCTCCGTGACGCGCGATCACCCAACCGATATCTCCGGGCCGGTGAGTGCGAAGCTCGAACGCCCGCTCCCCGACCTCTGCGCCGCTGAGCAATTCGCGAATAGCGGTCATGCTATCCACTAATCGTTGCTGCTGCGAACCGTTCATATCCGCCAGCACTTCGCTGATTTCAGCTTCCGACCGCGCATTCAGGTTCTGAAACTCTTTCCGCCCGCTCGCCGTCAGCGACAGGTGCTTAACGCGGCGGTCCTTCTTCGACTGCAAACGCCTGACTAGCTTCCGCCTTTCAAAGCTTTTGACCAACCGGCTGAGATAACCGGGATCAAGGCCAAGCTCTTCGAGCAGCTCCGACCAGCGTATCCCCGGCTGTTTCCCAAGTTCGTACAACACCCGTGCTTGCGTGAGCGAGAACGGCGTTTTCAGAAATCCTTCGCGGAGAAGCCCGATCTGCTTTGTGTAGAAACGGTTGAAGCTACGTACCGATTCCGTGTGCTCCTGGGATGGCGGCATCCTTTCATCTTACAAAACTAGTTGACCCAGTCAACAAAAATCCGAATCATAATGACCTGCCCCAAACAGAGCGGTTGCCTCGTGCTGACGAAGTAAAATTGGGCGTAGCGCAAGTCGCTGGAGAAACTGATGACGGCAAAAACTGAACCCAACGCCACGGCCCTGTTTCTGGAGTTTTCCCGCCGCAAGCTGCTGGAGCAATATTGGCCCCGGTTGCGGGGCTGCGTCGAATCGTTGACGGAGGAACAGGTGTGGTGGCGTCCCAACGGCGCCAGCAATAGCGTCGGAAACCTGATCCTGCACCTGAACGGCAACGTGCGGCAGTGGCTGGTCGCCTCCTTCAACAAGCTCGAGGACGTCCGCGATCGGCCCGCCGAATTTAATGAGCGGAGACTGACTCCGTCTTCTTCGCTCCTCGAACAACTCGGCGCGACCATGCAGCAGGCGTCAGCGACTCTTTCGCGCCTTACCGAGGCCGATTTGCTCGCGTCCTTCCAGATTCAGGGTCACAACGTAACGGGTCTGGCTGCCGTGTACCAGGTGGTAGAACACTTCGGACTGCACTACGGGCAGATTCTCTACGTCACCAAGATGCTGCGTGGCGAAGATCTCGGTTTTTATCGCGAACTGAACCAGACCGGCCGAGTTCCTCAGGCATCATCAGATTAGAACCTCTCCGGTGTGCGCCGTGTCATATCCCGCAATACATTGAAGCTTCTTGCGCAAATGAGAACGGTTCAGCAGATCCAGCAGCGCTTTGGCCGCCGGTAATTCAAGGGATGCCTGGGTGAATGTGAGATCGAAGCGCTCCACCGCCACAGCAATGAAGTCCAGCCCGAAGCAGCGCGCCGCGGACCGAGGTGCGATACAACAGTCGGCGCTTCCAGTCACCACGGAGTAGGCGGCTGCGAGATGCCCTTCGGCAATGGAGTTGTAGCCTTTGAGCTGCTCCGCTCGAATCCCGAGCTGGCGGAGGCTGGTATCGAGCAAATCTCTGCTGCCCGATCCTTTTTCGCGATTGATCACGGTCACGCCTTTGCCGGCGAGATCCGCAATGGACCGGATGCTCTTCGGATTCCCGCGCCGCAGTACTAATCCCTGCTCCCAACCCGCGAAAGTTACTACCCGTATGGAGCCGGTCGGCAGAAGACGCCGGATGATCGGTAGGTTGTAATCGCCAGTCGTGTGGTCGAGAAGATGCGAACCTGCCGAATGCACTTTACCTTGTTTTAACCATTGCAGTGCACGTCGGCTTGAACACGGAATCGTGACGATCTCTATCCCCGGAGCGCGCCGCGCATCGTGCAGCAGCGAAAGTGCCGGATCGCACCCCGCGAGTAACAATCGTCTGCCGTCGTTCGGCAAACCCGCTGCGGAGTGGATCGAAACCGACAGCCTTGTCCGTGATTCGATGACGCCGTCCGCTTCAGGAAGATAAGCGGGTACGAAGGAAGTGGGAACGGCGACGACCCGCTCATTCACGCAGCAAACCCTGACCAGTTGTCCCTCTGTCACCTGGTCTCGGGGAAGCAAGTCGGCTGTAATCGGCTCCGTTGTTTGTTCGTCCGCGATAGAGAAGATGGCTTCTACCGTCACATCCAGGGCGCGCGAAAGCTGCAACGCCACGGTCGTGTTTGGGACAAAGCTTCCGTCTTCAATCGCGTAAATGGTTTGCCTGGCGACCCCGGCGCGACGCGCCAGATCGGCCGCGGAAATTCCCCGTGCTTTCCGGATTTCCTGGAGCCTGGAGCAAACCAGCATATGGTGTGTCTCTTATACTGTACAAAGTCGCTCATACAAGACACAATGCCGCGAATACCGTTCTTCCTCGCATGCCTCGCCTGTCTCCTGCCGTGGTGCGGCACGCCGGCGCGGGCTCAGGTCTCCGCCACGCTCTCGGGGACAGTCAGCGATCCGTCTGGAGCGGTGGTCTCCGGCGCCGGCATACTCGTCAAGAACGAAGACACCGAAGCAGTCCGCAAGACCATCACGGATCCCAGCGGCCGATATCAGGTATCCGCGCTGCCGGTCGGGCGCTATGAAGTTCGAGTGAGTCAATCGGGATTCGTCGACGAGATTCGCACCGGAATCAATTTAGTCATCGGCGAGGACGCCAGCGTGGACTTCACCTTACGGCTTGGAAAGTCCAGCCAGCAAGTCACCGTCAACGAGGATGCTGCGCTTGTGAACGTCACTGCCGCGGACATTTCCGGCTTGATTGGTGAACGACAGGTCAAAGATCTTCCGCTGAACGGCAGGAGCTACGACGAGCTTCTTACGCTCAGCCCGGGAGTCGTCAATTTCACGGCAGAGAAAATCGGCGGCATCGGCGTTTCGAATTCGACGGTGGGCAACAATTTCGCCGTCGCCGGAAACCGTCCTCAGCAAAACTTATACCTGCTGAATGGAATCGAGTTTACGGGCGCCGCCGAGAACAACATGCAGCCGGGCGGTACCAGCCAGGAATTGCTGGGCGTGGATGCCGTCCGCGAATTCAATGTGCTTCGCGACTCGTACGGCGCGGAATACGGCAAACACCCAGGCGCCCAGGTGTTAATCGTCACGCAATCGGGGACAAATGAATTACATGGGTCTCTGTACGAGTTCCTACGCAACAACGACCTCGATGCCCGCAACTTTTTCGATGGTGCGTCCGCTCCGGGTTTCGTGCGGAACCAGTTTGGAGCTGCCCTAAGCGGGCCCATCAAGAAGAACAAAAGCTTCCTTTTCGGAAATTTCGAGGAACTTCGGCAGCACTTGCACCAAACCGGTGTGGATCTTGTTCCTGACACCAACGCGCGAAACGGATATCTGCCTTGCAAGCTGGCGAGCCCTGCTGCGACTCCCTGCCCGGCCTCCGGACTCTCTTTCGTCGGGGTCTCGCCTCTAATCTCGGCCTGGCCCGTGCCCAGTCCTGGTGCACCGGACTTCGGCGGAATCTCCGAAGCTTTAAATACCCCACTGCAAACCATTCGAGACGACTTCGGAAACGTCCGGTTGGACCAAATCCTCACCTCGAAGGATTCGCTAAGCGCGGTTTATACGGTCGA
>JAVKSW010000132.1:0-7123 GCA_039583505.1 Bryobacteraceae bacterium
AACCCGTGCAAAATTCCGGCGGCGCGATATACGTCTCCGCTGCTGAGAACGACAACTCGCTTCGCAATCCCGCGAAAGGTGTCCATAAGCGTCTGCGCCTGACGCCCGTTGCTAAGCGTGAAGTCAACAATGATGTCCGGCGCGATGCACCGGAAATCATCGAGGCGACTGATGAGTTCGTCTCTCGCCCCCGTTATTCGATCGACCGAATCCGGTAGCACACTGCCCGAACGGCCGCGGGTATAAACCGTGACCTGGTGCCCTTGGCTAACCAGCTCGCGAACCACATGTGGGCCGATAAATCCCGTGGCGCCGATCAAAAGAACTTTCATCGGTTCCTGCGCGACGGCCTCCACAAACCTGCTACCCTTCGAATCTCTTAAATACCAGGCACCCGTTTGTACCGCCGAACCCAAAGCTATTGGAAACGGCGTATTCGATCTCCATCGGCCTCGCCTGATTCGGCACGTAATCGAGATCGCAATCCGGGTCTGGAAATTCGTAATTGATGGTAGGCGGCGCGATCTGGTCGCGAATGGCAAGCACGGTGATTCCTGCCTCCATCCCGCCCGCCCCGCCGAGCAAATGCCCGGTCATCGATTTGGTCGAGCTCACGGCGAGTCTCTTCGCGTGATCGCCGAATGTCCTTTTGAGCGCCGTTGTCTCGGCCTTGTCACCCTGGCCGGTCGATGTTCCATGAGCGTTCACATACTGGACGCGTTCGGGCGCGATGCCGGCGTCCCGTAACGCATTGCGCATCACGCGATATCCTCCATCGCCATCGTCTGGCGGCGCCGTAATGTGAAAAGCGTCCGCGCTCATTCCATACCCGGTAATTTCAGCCAGAATCGCCGCTCCACGCCGGTACGCGTGCTCCAGTTCTTCAAGAATCAGAATCCCTGATCCTTCCCCCACCACAAACCCATCGCGTTCCCGGTCCCACGGCCGCGAGGCCCGGTGCGGCTCTTCATTGCGTGTCGAAAGAGCACGCATTGCCGCGAAACCACCGATTCCCATCGGAGTGACGCAAGCTTCGCTGCCGCCGCAGATCATTACCTCGGCATCCCCGTGCTGGATCAGACGGAATGAGTCGCCTATCGAATGGGAACTCGTCGTGCAAGCCGTGGCCGTCGCCGAGTTTGGACCTTTTGCACCATACCGGATCGACACGTACCCGCTCGCCAGGTTCACGATGCACGACGGAATGAAAAACGGAGAAATCCGGCTGGGGCCACGCTCGAGCAAAATCTTGTGCTCGCGTTCGATGACCTCGAATCCGCCGATTCCACTGCCGATGTAAACTCCTACATTCTCGGCTTCCTCGGAAGGAATTTCGAGTTGTGCCGAATTCACGGCAAATTCAGCCGCGGCCATCGCGAACTGAATGAACCGGCCCATTTTCTTTACATCTTTTTTCTCGACATACTGCAGAGGATCGAAATTTTTGACTTCTCCCGCGATGCGACACGCAAACGCCGACGCGTCGAATTGCGTGATCAGCTCAATTCCGTTCTTGCCGTTGCGAATCGCCGACCAGCATTCTTCTGTTCCTGTGCCCACGGAGCTCAGTAAGCCGACCCCGGTGACGACTACTCTTCGCGGCGCCATTGTCTCGATAATCGTTCCGTCTGCTCACGGAAGGAAGTATCCTGTCCGCTCAATTACTTCTTCTTGGCCTCGATGTAGTCCACCGCGTCTTTCACCGTCTTGATCTTCTCGGCGTCTTCATCCGGAATATCGAGATCGAAGGCTTCTTCAAACGCCATCACCAGTTCGACGATGTCGAGCGAATCCGCACCCAAATCATCGACAAAGGACGCGCTCGGGTCCACCTGGTTCTCGTCCACCCCCAATTGCTCGACGATGATTTGCTTTACTCTTTCTGCAACCGGCATTCGTTCATCTCCTGTGTATTCGCAAACGCATCTGCCACTCCGGCTAAGCTGCCCGGGTCAACTCTCTAAACTACCTCATTGATCTCCGTAGGAGCGAATCGGCGGGATTGTGTGGCTGTTCAGTTCAAAAAGAATTCTAGCGATCCTTCCTCCGCGTAGCAAGTCTGAAGCCGCCTACCGCGCTCCGGAACAACACTAAAATTAGATGTTGCCGCCTCATTTGCGTGTCTTCTATCTGCACGGGTTCGCCTCCTCCTGCGCATCTCGCAAGGCGCGATTCTTCAAAGATCGGCTTGCCAGTCTCGACGTCACGCTCGGAATCCCGGATCTTTGCGAGGGGAACTTTGAAGGCTTGACCATCACCGGGCAATTGAATGTCATTGAGCGCACGGCCCGAACTTGTTCTGCCAACGAGCCAATCGTTCTAATCGGTTCAAGCCTGGGCGGCTACCTGGCTGCGCTTTACGCAGCGCGCCATGCCGCAGTGTCCCGCCTCGTACTGCTCGCGCCGGCTTTCCAGTTTCACCGGCTTTGGACCACTGAACTCGGGCCCCGGCGTCTCCAGGAGTGGAGAGAAAACGGCACAATCCCGATCTTTCATCATGGGGAAGGGCGCGAGGTGCCGATCGGCTATCAACTCATGGACGATGCCGGCCGGCATGACCCTTTTCCGCCCTTTCGTCAGCCGGCCCTCATTTTTCATGGAACCCAGGACGCGGTGGTACCCGTTCAATACTCAGTAGCCTTCGCCGAAGCGCATCGGAATGTCCGGCTCGTGCAGGTCGAATCAGGACATGAGCTGACCGACGCCCTGGATGAAATCTGGCGCGAAAGCAGGGATTTTGTACTATATGGCCCTTCAATTTAAGGTGCTAGACTGAGGGTACTGGTCGCATCCTGATGGCCTTACGTGCAACTGGGTTTTTGCGCCTAACGTCTAGCTAATGCATCAAGTGGAGTTGTAGCAAAGTGTCAATCGCGGAACCCGCAGTGACTGGCGAAGTCGATAAGGACCATATGGACCATTCTCAAATGGCGCCGCCTGAAGTCAATCCGAGCCATGCCAATGTAGACGGCCTTTTCCTGAAGCAGGACATCGAGCTGCCCTGGTACAAGTCCATCGTTCAAGGCATCCGAGAAACCCTAAACCCGCCCAAACTTCCTCCTCTGGTGCTCACGTCCCGGCCTGTGGAGGACGCCCAATTTGGGAATTTAACCAAGATCGAGCAGCCTTGGTTCAAGTCACTCTTCAACAGCATCAGGGAACTTATCCATCCGCCCAAGGTTCCCCCGCTCGAGCTCACTTCGAAGCCAGTTGAAGTCGGCACCATCTGGGGTGCTTACGGCGGCGGCGAAACCAAATCCGGCGCAGTTTCCATTCTGATTCATGTGGGCGTAGTCCTTCTGGCTCTGCTCGTCTTCCAGAGCCCGGCCGTACACAAGTTGATAAAGAAGGGCGGTGTTATCTATCTCCCGGCCTTCACACCGAAGCTTCCGAAAGCCGACACGAAAGCAGGCGGGGGTGGTGGCGGCGGCCAGAAGGTGCCCACGCCCGTAAATCGCGGCGCGCCGCCCAAATTTGCTCCCAAGCCGTTCATCCCTCCGGCGCAAGCGATCCCTCAGCCGAAATTACCCGTTGTGCCCACCATCACTGCACCAGTTCCCCAGATTCAAGCTGATAACTACGGCGATCCGCTCAGCAAAATCATGCAGAATTCAGGCGGCCCAGGCGCCAACGGCCTCGGCAGCGGAACGGGTGGCGGACTTGGCTCCGGTAACGGGAACGGCTATGGTCCCGGTTCCGGTGGCGGCATCGGCGGCGGGGTTTACGCGATCGGCGGTGACGTTTCGCAGCCGATACCCATCTACAAGCCCGAGCCTGAATACTCCGAAGAAGCGCGCAAGGCAAAATATTCCGGAACCGTGCTGCTCTCGCTCGTCATTGACGAACACGGCAACACCCGTGATATCCACGTCGTTCGTCCGCTGGGTCTCGGCCTGGACGAGAAAGCCATCGAAGCGGTAGCTAAGTGGCGATTCCGTCCCGCTCTCAAAGGGGGCCGTCCCGTCGCTGTCCAGGCTCAGGTCGAGGTCAACTTCCGCCTACTTTAGCGGGCGAATCCTCAGCCCTGCCCTTCATTTTCATTTCCGCCGCCTTAGGTTTGTCGGTGCGCAAGCGCATGAAGTAAATATCCGATGGGAAACAGCGTAAGACCGAAAACAGCACTCCAGAAATCAAGGTAATGACCGACGCTATGCTCAAGTCCCCAATGCATCCAAGGAAACAGGTGAAGTGCTTCGCAGACATGAGTAAGAACGACCATCACCAGACCCCCTGCACCGAGTAGCTGTAGGAAGGACCACATCGTCTTTCCTCTTAAAAACAACACCACCGAACCGGAAAACAGCATGCACGTTGGTACCAAGGCGACGATTGCTGGGCAATGTGATATTCATGCGTAATGCGTAGGCATCTCCCGCTATAAACGTTGCGCATCGCATTCCGCACACGGACAGATCTTTCGCAAATGGTCGAACGAGTAAATCCCCGTGCTGTGGCCGTCGTTCCAATAAATGCGAATCGCATAGCTCCCCACCGCTTCCACTGACTCCATCCGCAGAGCTGGCTTGAACATCGGGAAGAGTCCTGGATTCGCGTAATTCGACTTTTGCGGCTCCGTCCCGTGCGCTCCCGTGCATGTTGCGCAGGGACATTCGTCGCGCAGATACGCCAGCCGATAATCGCTGTGGTGCCCGTCACGCCAATCTATTTTGATTCCGGACGATTTGGAGATTGCAATGTGCTCCGGATCTGCAATCACTGCTGCTTGTGTCTCGTCTTGCATGTAAGGTTCAGGCGGTCGGAACGCGCTCGACGTCCCTGACGCCTGGGATGCGGCGGAAGCCGGTGAGCACGCGTTCCAGTTGCTTCTTGTCCCGGACTTCCATGGTAATGTCGATGATCGCGCTCTCATCCGTCCGGCTCTGATCGCCGCGCGCCTCCAGCGTTCGGATATTGCTGGCTTCCGTGCTCAGGATCGAAGTCAATTGGTGCAAAATGCCCGGCCTGTCGTCTGTATAAACAACTACCTTCACCGGCAGCGGATCGCTCGCGCTGCGCGCCCATTCGACATCGATCCTCCGTTCTGCTTCGTACATCAGGTTCTGCACGTTCGGGCATTGCAACGAATGAACCGCGACGCCTTTGCCGCGGGTGATGTAGCCAACGATCTGCTCGCCCCGTACGGGGTTGCAGCATTTGGCGCGATAGACCAGGACGTCGTCTGCCCCCTTGACGTGGACGATCAGGTCTCCCTCGCCGATTGCGGCACCTGGTTGATAAGGCTGAACGCGCGGTGGAACCGGTACCGTCTCTTCGGGCTGCACGTCGTCCGGCGCAACCTTTTGCAGGACCTGCCGTGCCGAAAATTTCCCGAAGCCGAGTGCCGCGTAGAGATCTTCGGTCTTGCTGACGCCGTACTCGGAGGCCACGGATTGAAGGTCGTCCTGAGAAATGCGCCCCCAGCTCACGCCCAGTCGCCGCGCCTCCTTTTCAAGTGATTTCTGCCCGATTTCGACCGCTTTCGCCCGCTCCGCCGCATTGATGACGTGCCGTATTCTGTTCCGGGCGCGCGTTGTCTTCACTACGGCCAGCCAGTCGCGGCTCGGCTGGTGGCCCGCCTGCGTCAGAATCTCGACCACATCGCCGTTACGCAGCGTGCTCTTTAGCGGCTTGATCACGCCGTTGACACGCGCGCCGACGCACGTCTGTCCGATATCGCTGTGAACCGCATACGCGAAATCAATCGGTGTCGCTTCCCGCGGAAGCACGATCACGCGCCCGCGCGGAGTGAAAGTATAGACCTCCTCGGAATACAGATCCACCTTAAGCGTCGACAGAAAATCAGCCGAGTCGCTCATCTCGCGCTGCCATTCCACGAGCTGGCGCAGCCAAGCGATGCGCTGGTCATCCGCCCGCGGTCCTTTGCTGCCCTCCTTGTATTTCCAGTGCGCAGCAATCCCTTCTTCGGCGATCCTGTGCATCTCCTCGGTTCGAATCTGCACTTCGAACGCAACCCCGCCGGGCCCGATTACGGACGTGTGCAGCGACTGATACAGGTTTGGCCGCGGCATTGCAATGAAATCCTTGATGCGCCCCGGCACCGGATGCCACTCGTTGTGGATCACGCCCAGCGCCGCGTAACAGCTTTTCACCGAATCGGTGATGATCCGAAGCGCCATAATGTCGTACACCTGATCCAGCGTGATCTTTTGCCGCTTCAGCTTCTGATAAACCGAATACGCGCGCTTCACGCGCCCTTCCACGCGCGCCGGGACGTCCTCCCGCGCGAGTTTCTGCTCAATCTGCGTTTGCACCTGCCGCAGCCATTGCTCGTTCTCTTGCCGCTTGGATTCGATCTCTCTCATCAGCTCCGCTGAAGCGTCCGGGTGCAGCGCGGCGAAGGCGAGGTCCTCCAGTTCCCCGCGAACTTTGCCCATCCCCAGCCGGTGCGCAATCGGCGCATAAATGTCGATCGTTTCCTGCGCGATCGATTCCTGCCGCTCACGGGATAACGCGCCAATGGTTCGCATATTATGCAGCCGATCGGCGAGCTTTACGATAATGACCCGAATGTCCCCGGTCATCGCAAGCAGCATCTTGCGTAGGCTCTCCGCCTGCCTGTCCTCGCGGTTTGCCAGGCTGATCTTACTCAGTTTCGTGACGCCATCCACGCACCGCCCGACGTCCTCGCCGAACTGCTCCCGGATCTGTTCCAGCTTGGCGCTCGTATCTTCGACCGCATCGTGCAGAAGACCGGTCTCCAGAGAGACCAGGTCCATTTGCATGTCCGCTAAAATGTGCGCTACCGCCAGCGGATGCGTAATGTAAGGCTCGCCGGATTTTCGCTTTTGGCTCTTGTGATACTCGGACGCAAACTGAAACGCGCGATGCAGTGCAGCGAGATCTTCCTTGGGCCGGAGCGCCCTTACCTTCGCTTCCAGGCTCTGATAAAGCTCACCGACTTGCGGTGGGTCCAAAACACTCGTGGACATTTAGTCTTACTACTAGGTTACCCGCCCACCGCCCAACGAAGCTTTGCCAGCCAAACTCACTCCAAGGTCTTCAACAACTCTCTGCGAACGGGCCACCTTCCTAATACGTGCTTCTTCACCGCTTCAAAAGTTCCTGCCGTGAGAAGACCGCTTAAATCGGATGGGTTCGGCGG
>JAVKSW010000133.1:0-6931 GCA_039583505.1 Bryobacteraceae bacterium
TACTGTGCCATAGACCCAAATTAACACGTCTAAGTCTATCGGGAATAGGAGGGCATTGCTCGCTCACTGTTGCGAGTGGCGCGTGCGGATGAATTCGCCGATTGCGGTCACCAGCTTATCCACGCGCTCGTCGAGGGCTGCCTGCTGATCGCCAAGTCTCTCCATGTGGGCGCCCAGTTTGTCGATTCGATCCTGGGTCAAGACCTGCCACGTCATCAGCTGCTTGAATTCGCGATCGTGGTGCTCCTGGATAGTGAGCTGATTACTTGCCACCAGCTCTAGAATATGCTCGATTCGGTCAAGTCGACCGGTTCCGTTCCCCGACTCTTGGTGCTCGCCAGCCATAACTTCTCTTCAGCATCTCACGAAAGATGGGGCTTCACGATTGAGGTGGATTCGTCGAAGTCTGAGGCGGATTCGTCGGAGTGGTCGGACTCGCCGTGATAGGAGCCGAACCAGTGCCGAACGGGGTCACGCCCGGCCCGTTCTGGGGCGCCGCATTTGGTCCCGCAGGTCCCATACCGCCCGGTGACCCTGCTGCTCCGCCCGTCACGTCCTTCGTCGGGTCGTAATAGAACTCCCACAACGAATAGTCGCTTTGATCGTTCACGGTCTTGATGCTGTGTCCTGCCGCTTTGCTCGCAACGCCCGCAATTCCGCCGCTGTTGATCGTTCCCATTTGCGGCGAGGATGCATTTGTCTGCGGCGGACTGTTGGGGTTATTTAGCAGATTCCGCACAGTGTCCATGGGGCTTGCGCCCGCCGCCGCCGTTCCCGCCTGACCCGTTGCCGGCAGAGCCGTTCCCACAGGCTGACCGGCACTCCCCGCGTTCGGACCGTTCGCTGCATTCGTTCCCGGCCGCCCGGCTTGGCCTGTACTCGCCGTCTGATCGGAGGGCAGGAGAGGCGTCATCGGGTTTTGATCCTCCGGCGGTGCATTCGCCAATGGTCCACCGGTCCCTCCATTCGCCGCGATCGCCGGCGCCCGCTGAGGCACCGCGGCGACAGTTACTTCGGGAGCCGTGGAATCGGAGGACGAACTCGAATTGAATCCGCTGTTGCCAAAACCGGAACTCGCGCTGTTGCTCGATGATCCAAAACTGCTGTTTCCGGAGTTGCTGGAATTGCTTCCATTGGAATTGTTCCCATTGGTGTTGTTGCCGTTGGTATTGTTGCCAGTGCCATTCTGATTGTTCCCAATCGGGTTCACTTTTGAATCGATAAGCTGCCCATTCGGCCCCGCATGCAACAGTCGCCAGTCGTCCTGCCCGGTAAGCGGATCCTTGAAGCGGTGCCGCAAAAAACGCATGCGGTTCGTATTCTCCAGCGCATCGATGGAAGGCGGGTACGTGCCTGTCTTGCGGACGAAGAGCTTCACCGCATGCGCGTATTCGCTGCCCCTGTCGATCACCAGTTGCTCTCTGTTGCGTTCCGCTTCGAACGCCGCCACAGGCAACTCTTCGTACAGCATGATCGCCACCATCGCCGCAAAAACAAACACGATCAGCAGCGCGGACCCTCGCTCCCCGCGCGCTCTGCCTTTCATTTCCGCTGTCCTTCTCATGGGATCGCCACCGGCACGACGGGCAGTGTTCCGCCTAGCTTCGCTTGCACGTCTTCCAGCCGCGCACTCGTGTCGCGCAGCTCCACCACCAGATATCGCTGCTTCAGCACGTCACCTTCGGAAGCAACCAGCACATTGTCGCCGTCCAGAAATAACCCGCGATTGCTTTCGCCCGCACCCGCGGCTTTTACGAAGCCGTAATATTTCAGCGAAGTGTTGAACACCGGTGCCGCATTTACGCCCTGAGTGACCGCACTCCCGGGCGGCGTCTTCGGCATCAGAATCGGAGCATGTGCAGCCAAGGCGCTCGCTGCCACTGCCGCCGGCCCCGGACCAAGTTCGAACAGGTTGCGGCTGCTCTCCTGCGGCTTCACAAATTCCAACCGTATCAGCATCTCCAGCCGCAACGTCGGGTCCACGTCGCCCCGAGTCGCGTCTACCGGCCTTAGCCGTAATGCGCCGGAGCGATCTCCTGTAGCCGCGGCGCGCCGGGTCGGCACGTGTGGACGCAAGGCGACCGCTGCCGGTGCATTCGTGCGAACTGCAGAAGCTGGCGCGCCGCTTTCATCATCACTGCGCGAGCTGTACCAGAACAACGCTACGGCAATGACAATCAGTCCGCCCACCAGGATCTTCGGATCCACACCAATTCGCATCCCGAAGATCTTCGTCTGTGCAGCCGCGCTCATGGCTGTCCTCCCACTCCAGCCGCCGGCTCGGGTTGCTCTTGGACAATCGCCTGAAAGTGAATGGACGTCGCAATCTGCCCGCTCTTCTGCTGAGGCGCTGCTTGCAGGTTCTCTAACATCAGCAGCATTGGCGATAGATCCACTTCGTACAAAAATTTCATCAGGCTGGTGTACGGGCCCTCGTAATTCGCCGTGCTGTTCAGAATGGAAAGGTCGGAGGTGCCTTCGATCGGCTCTTCCGTGAACACTGCGTCACGGGCCTGCAGACCGGAATCTTTCGCCATCCTCTGCAGCTCGGCAATCACAGTCGCATACGCGGTCCGTTTCGGCAGGAAGTACTTCGATTCGAAAGCCGCGGATTCCGTATTCCCCAGCTGCACTTTCGCCGCCGCCGTTTTCAGCCTGACTGCCTTCGTACGCCTCGACAATATCTGGTTCCGCACCTGCAGACTCTGTTGCCCGAGTTCCTTGCGCGAACCGCCCGGCGGATCCAGATAAAAGAAGAGCGCGATTCCGTTCAGCAGCGCAAGTACCACTCCCGCGAGTTGCAGCCAGAATCGGGCGCCACGCTGCAGTCCGTTGCTGCCCACCAACAACCAATCAAAGTTTCTGGGCATACGCAACCGTCACTCGGTATTTGTAAAGCGGGTCGTTTTGCGTGGGTGGCTGCTGGATCATCACCTGCGCTGGACCGAACAGCGCCGATCCCTGTAGACGCTTCAGCAAATCGATAATCGCCTCCGGCTGCTGAGTCCCGACCATCATGTCCAACTCGACGTGATTTTCGCCAGTCGAGCTGTCGCCCGCCACTTGTGGCAGCCGGATTCCCATCAGTCGCACGTTGCTCGGCATCACGGTCTCGAGATCTTTGAATACGTGAGTCCAGCTCACTCCACGCCGGGCGATAATCTCGTTTAGGAATACGCTCCTCGAAAACACGTCTGCATTCTCCGGCTTCGAGAGTACAGTCGAGAATTGCGTCTGTTCCGCCTCCAGACGTCCAAGTTCCGCATTCTCAATCGATATCACGCGCCGCAAATCCGCCGCTTGCGCCCGTTCGTGAACAATCAGGCTGATCAGCACCAGTAGCGAGAATGACAGCCCCGCACAGATCAGCGCAAAGGCTGCATTCTGCGCCCGCTCCCGCCGAAACGGTTGCGAGGCGATATTGATCGCAATCGGCGAAAAGGAGTTCATGCCGCGTATTGCTCCAGTAGTCCCAGCAATCCTGCATTCTGCTGTGTGGCCGCGCCGAACTTCGATCGGACCTGATCGGACCCGATGTGAAATTCGCGTTCCACAAGCCTCCCCAGCCGCTCCGTCTCCGTGCCGAACCCACACAAAAGAACTTGGCTCACCGTTTGGCCGATCTGGTCTTCTGCATACGCGAGCGTTTGCTGCAGCAGCGGCAAAACATTGGGCTCATCGCGCTCCACGCCTTCCTCGCTACCCGCCAGGTCTAACACCCGTGCCAGCCGCACCCGGTTGCGCTGTGTCAGCAACACCGACAACGTAGAACCGGCCGCCTTGGCCAGCAGCGTCAGGTCTTTCTCACCGCTGTCGCACAGGCGTAAAGCCGCCAGCGAAGACGGTATCACCAGTCCCACCCGATACCCGGCATCGGTGAAAATATTCTCGTACTCCAGCAAAATGGGCCGTGCAATCGCTACCACCAAGACCTCAATCTGCTTCGGCTTTTCCAGCTGAATCGCGTAGGCAAGCTGCGCCTCTTCTATATGAAATGGCACGCTCTTCCGAAGGCGGAACCGTAGTAACGCCATGCGCTCTTGTTCGCCCGAAGGAAACTGCTCAAAATCGAGGATCGCCATCCGGACTGCGTAATCGGGCAGCACTAGCGCGGCGCCGCGCCGCAGCGGACGAGGCGCTAATCCCGTCAAAGCCTCTCGATAAAGTTGCGGCTTGGTCAGGTTTGGAGCGCCCGGCGATGCGGCCGACGCGCGCTCCGTCAGTATCGCCTGTTTCAGGTCGTTCGGATTGCGCGGCGACGCCGCAGCGAGCGAGGTCTCCGTTATCTCGAAAAGATGATCTGGCGCAGGCTCCGTAATCCAGCGCTGAAGGCGATCGGCAAACCTCAGAGATTCAATACCTACCCTTCGATAAACGTTACTTTATTGGCCTCGCGCAAAGTTGTGATCCCTTGTTTCACGCGATCCAGAGCCGATCCGCGCAGGAACGTCATCCCGTCCTCTCGCGCGGCCCGCTTGATTTCCGACGTAGGTCTCCGCTCCAGAATCATCTCCCGTATCTTTTCCGTCAAGTCCAACAGCTCATGAATCGCCGTACGCCCCCGGAACCCCGTTCCGCTGCACTCCATGCATCCCCGTCCTTCATAAAACGGGAAGGTTCTCCACTCTTCCAGATCCAGCCCGCTCTCAACCAGGTACTCATCTTCGTATGTCACGCGCTGCCGGCAGTGAGGACAGATAATCCGAACCAGCCGCTGCGCCAGGATGCAGTTCAGCGACGACACGAAATTGTACGGCTCCACTCCCATGTTCAGGAACCGCCCCAGCACGTCCAGCACGTTGTTGGCGTGCACCGTAGTGAACACCAGGTGGCCCGTCAACGCCGCGTTAATCGCAATTTGAGCCGTCTCCTGATCGCGGATTTCACCCACCAGGATCTTATCCGGATCGTGGCGTAGGATGGAGCGCAGCCCTCGCGCAAAGGTAAGCCCCTTCTTCTCGTTTACCGGAATTTGCGTGATGCCTTTGATCTGATATTCAACCGGGTCTTCGATGGTGATGATCTTGTCTTCGTCGTTCTTGATCTCGCTCAACGCAGCGTACAGCGTCGTCGTCTTTCCCGACCCTGTCGGTCCGGTCACCAGCACCATCCCGTACGGCTCTTTGATGTAGCGCCGGAATTTCGCCAGGTCCTGTTCGAAGAACCCAACCACATCCAGCGTCAGGCGCGAAAACTTCTCGCTCATCGATTCTTTGTCGAGCACGCGAAGCACGGCGTCTTCCCCGTAGATCGTGGGCATGATCGATACGCGGAAATCGATCAGCCTGCCCTTGTAGCGCACCCGGAAACGCCCGTCCTGCGGGACCCGGCGCTCGGCGATGTCCAACTCACTCATCACCTTGATGCGCGAAATTACCGCTGAATACCACTCCTTGGCAATCGGACTCATCGCATACTGCAATACGCCGTCAATCCGGTACTTGATCGCAAGTTCCTGGTCGCGCGTCTCGATGTGGACATCGCTCGCCCGCCGCTCGAGCGCGTTGAAAATCGTCGTGTCGACCAGCTTAATCACCGGCGCAATGTTGCCTTCATCGGAGGTGAGCCGGTCGATGGAAAGGTTTTCGTCCGGATTGTCGTCGTCGCCGACCACATCCAGCGTGAAGCCTTCGGTTACCTCCTCCAGCACCCGCTGCGACTGTTCTGTCTTTTTCAGAAGATCGGTTATCTGCGAGTACGTCGCTACCCTGATCTTCAGCTTCTTTGTAAGCAATACCGATAATTCATCGATAGAGACAATCTGCCGCGGATCGGAAAGCGCAATCTCGAGCGTCCCGTTTTGCGCTTGCAGAGGAACAAAATGGTAGCGGAACATCAGGTCCACCGGAACCGTGCGGAACAGCTCGTGATCGATCTTGGCGGTCTTCAAATCCACGAATTCGCAGCAGTATCGCCGCGCGATGGCTTGCGCCTGTTCCGCCTCTTCCCCCGGTTCTTTGATCTTGATCGTCTCGGTCGCCATGCTTTATCCCGGCCTCGATTACCTGATTGTGTCCGCCAGCGAGAAAATGGGCAGGTAAAGCGCTACCAGCACAAAAGCCACGAAAATGCCCATGAAAATCATGATCGCCGGCTCGATCAGCGATAACATCGCCCCCATTCGCGTAGCCACGTCTTCCTCGTAAAACTCCGCCACGCTGCTCAGCATCTGGGGAAGAGCGCCCGTCGATTCTCCCACTTCCATCATGTCAACTGCCAAATCTGGAACAATCCCGGTACTGTTCACCGCTGCCGAAAGCGATTTTCCCTCACGTACTAGAACGGAGGACCGGTCCAACGCTTTTTTCATCAGTGGACTGCCCAGCGAGCGCCCTGAGGTCTCGAGCGCCTGAACGAGTGGAATTCCGCCCGTCAACAACGTGCCGAGCACACGCGCCAGTTGCGCCACCTGGTATTTGGTCCAGATCTCGCCCATGAGCGGTATGCGCATTTTCCAGCGGTCCAACCTCTCTCGCGAGCCCTCCCTGCGCGCCCAGAAATACGCCGCCACCGCCGCGAAGAAGATCAAATCGAATCCCACCAGCACATAGGCCCGCGCGGTCGTACCCAACGCAATCAGAATCGTGGTCGCAAATGGCAGCTTAGCCTCCATGCTGCTGTAAAGAGCCGCGAAATTCGGCACAACATACGTCACCAGAAAAACAACCAGACAGATCACCAGAACCACCAGCACGGACGGATAAAGCAACGACAGCAGCAACTTCTTGCGCAGCGATAACGCCAGCCGCTGATACGTGACATACCGCTCCAGCACCTCCACCAGCGATCCGCTCTTCTCGCCCGCCAGCACGGAGGTCACGTAGATCGCCGGGAAAACCTGCTGCCGCGCGAATGCATCGGAAAGCACAGTTCCGGTCCGCACCTCATCGCGCACCGCCTGAATGTGCCGCCCCAGTTTCTCGTCCGTAAG
>JAVKSW010000134.1:0-6920 GCA_039583505.1 Bryobacteraceae bacterium
CGCGAGCAATTGCAGTTCTGTCTGGGGCGCGACCCAAACTGGTTTCTGGCGCGGCTCGAATCCGGATACGTGGCGCTGTACGACCACCGGCCGAGCGAGTCGCTCGATCAACTTCGTTACGCGACGGCGCTGGCTCCGAACAGCAGCATGATTCAACCCGCGATGGCGGCAGCGTACGCAGAAGCGGGCCAGCGCGGAAAAGCCCTGGCGCTCATGCGGCGGATGGAATCCCAGGCGAGCGAAGCGGGGTACGTCCGCTATCATCTGGCAGTTGCCAACGCGTTTCTCGGCGACACGGACGGCGTGTTCTATTGGTTGGAGCGGTCGGTCGAGGCGCACGAGCAGCAGGCGCTTTTTATACGAATCAACCCGGTGTTCGCTCCATACCAGCATGACCCTAGAATGCTGGACCTGGAGCGGCGCACCGGATTGATTCCGTGAGCCGCCGGGCGGAACTACGCCTGGCGGATTCGGCGGAAGCGAAGGAACGCCAAGCCTACGAGCGGGCCTGCGAGGAGCAAAACGCTTGCAGGCTCAGGCGCGCCAGACACCGACGGATTGCCAGTCGCGGACGTGAATTCAATTCGAACGCCGCCCGGTCCGCTAGCGTTGCCCCACAGAAAGTCGAGCGTGTTCACGCCGGAGACGAAGCCGCTGGAGATCGTGAAGGTGCTCCAGGAAGAGTATGAGGATGAGGTGTCGCCGGTTGGGACGCCATTGATCAGAATGTTAGTGCCGTAGTTATCGGTCGCCCATTGTCCGGTCAGAGCCACCGAGGACGGATCATAACCCGTCAGATTGAACGTGGTCTGGTAATCGAGATTATAACTGCCACCGTTATAGCTGGAGCCATCGCCCGTATCGGGGCCGACCCATTTAGATGCGGCGTCCGGCGCAAGCCAAAGGCCATTTGGTGAGTTCAGCACATAAACGGTATTGCCCGGAATGGTGTCGGTGTAGTGCAGGTCCGTGCTGCCGCCGCTCGCGACCGTGCGGTCATTGAGCACGCCCGTGTTGTAGGGCAGCGTGATTGTCGCGCAGAAGACAGGTACCGCCAGGAACGCCGTAACGGCCAGTTTGACTGCCAGCGGCGTGATCAGTGCATGTATTTTCATTTGAAACCTCCGTGTGTCATTTGAAGTCAATAAACGGGATAAACCCTTCGTTTAGCCTGCCTTCAATCACCGACTTCCGGAAGTAACAAAAGGAACATGTACGTTACAAGTACGCTGAAATGCGTCCTTTTCAGCGTCGAGTGTCAGGTCGCGGACAATTACTTCGACAGGTATTCGATCGCCTTTTCGAGCACCTCGTCGTGCCCGCTGCGAATGCCATCAATGGTAGGTTGGACGGTTACCGCCGGCTGCAAACCGACGCGCTGCAATTTGCCGCCGTTGGCGAGGCGGATATCGTGGCCGGAAAATCCGATGACGATGCCGCCCGGTACGACGAAACTGCTGACGTCGCCATCGGCGCCGGCGCTCGGCGTGCCGATGAATTCCGTCTTATTGGCCGCTTCCAAAAACAGCCCGGTATGCTCGGCTTGACTCATGGTGCGCTCGTCGATGAGCATGACGGTTTTGCCTTTG
This sequence comes from Bryobacteraceae bacterium, assembly GCA_039583505.1. Taxonomy (GTDB): domain Bacteria; phylum Acidobacteriota; class Terriglobia; order Bryobacterales; family Bryobacteraceae; genus Bog-105. Next base: position 1,590 of record JAVKSW010000134.1, read on the forward strand.
TATATCCATCCGCTGGCGGCGGGAAGGCGCTGCACAAAGAAGTAACTGGCGTTGGAGGTAAGGGCTTTGCCGCGCGGAACGTCTGGGGTGAGGCTTAACGGTCCGGTAACGATGGCCGCGGGCACGTCCTGGCGATCCGTGAGACGAGGTGCGATGGGCCAAGCAGTTCCGTGGGGATAGCCGCGCATATCAAAGACGATGGCTTTGGTGTCGCGAAATTTTTCGAACATGCTATCGACCTGTCCGGGAGCCAGGCGATCAAGATCGACATAACCAATGTTGCCGGCGAGCAACTTGACGATGTCACCGGTGCGTTGAGTGCGGAGTGCGGCGGAGTAGGACGTGCTGCGCTTCAGGGTGACTTGTTTGGTATCGCCGTCTTGTCCTTCGATGGTCAGGGCGGCGATGGAGCCTTCCGGCCCATTGAGGACGCGCTGCATGACGCGATAGCCGAGCCATTGCCGCGTGGAAGAAGCGATGTAATGCGCCTGGCCGTTGATCCGTCGGGCCATGTTCTCGCCATCAACTGCAGTGACGATGTCGCCTACCTGAACGCCAGCTTTCTTTGCCTGGTCATCCAGGATTTCGACGATCACCGGCTTCTTGTCGAGGAGGCGCAGGCGCAATCCGACAGGGGCGCGGCCGAAGTAGTCGGAGAGTTCTTCGCTTTGAACCGACGCATGGGAATCGGCGACGTGGGTGATCATCTCGGCGACTGTGAGGTTGTACTCGCGTGCATCTTTGGCGGCGATGAACTTGGGAAGGAAAACGGGCAAGAGGTCGTCCCAGTCTTCGTCCATGAGATCGCGGTAGGCAAAGTAGTAATGAAAGACGCCCCAGATTTTGCAGGCGGCGAGAATGCGGTATTCGGTTGACGGGTAGCGGGTTTCGGCGTAGGCGCGATCGGGTTGCGGCGAGGGGTACGGAGGAAGAAAGCTTCGCGGGGGCGTTTGGCCCTTTTGCGAAGGCGTTTGGCTCTTTTGCGAGAGCCGGGCGAGGGCCTGCGGGATGCCGTGGTCGTGCGAAGCGGTGGGGATCGGCGGAAGAGCGGTTCCGTCGGGGAGGATCGGCTCAGAGAGGCGGACGATGGCGGAAACGGATTGTCCCAGGTCCAGAGTCACGGTTTCGGCGCCGGCGATTCGATAGTGCGGTGATTCGCTTATTACAGTTGCGCTGCCGGATGCGAGCAACGCAAAGGCCACCGCGGGCAGGCGCGAATTCTCGCCGAGGACGAAAACTAAGCGGTGAGCCTTTGCCGCAGGATTCGCGGCGACGGGCGCGCCCTGCTTCACCTGGAAAGCCGAATAATAGAAGCACGACACCGCGGGGTTGCTTTCCAATCCGTTATGCACCCAGGTGCGCTGGCCGGGAATTTCGGGCGGGACGGCGGCGAGCGCAGCCTGTACTTCCGGCGCGTCGAGGAGCGAGGAGAGAGATTCGCCTCCACGCAGATCGAAGACGATGTTATGCGCGGAAGTAATGGCGGCGAGCAGATCCGGAACAGGATGCGGGCTGGCGCTGGACGTGTTCGATTCGGAGGCCACGAGGGTGCCGTCGGGCCTGGTCTCAAAGTTGAGAGAAGATGTATTTTGCTTCGCGGGTCCACGCAACACATAAGTGGATGGATCGTGCAGAGCATCCAGCATCGATTGAACGGCGGTGGCGTACTCGGCGCTGGTGGTGGCGGCGCGGATTCCGGGAAGAGCGTCGACGAGGGCTTTGTCCCAATCGATAGGGCGATAGGCGAGATAGGGATGGAAATACTTGAGCGTTACCCAGAGCTTGCCCGTGGCGAGAAGACGGTCGTTTTCGGTGGTTGATTGCTGAGCGAGAGCGGAGCGGGTGGCCAGCAGGGCGACAGCCGCGAGGAGAAATCGGCGCAAGCTATTTGGGCGGGCCGACGATCAGCTCGTTGTCGACCTCTTTGACGCCTTTCACTTTCTTGGTCAGTTTGGTCGCTTTCGACTTGCCCTTATCGGTATCGACGCGTCCTTTGATGGTGACGACGCCGCTTTCGACGGTAACGTCAAAGTTGCCACCCTTTACGTCTGGGTCGGTCGCGAGACGCATGCGGACCTGGTCTGAAATGCGGTCGTCCGGATTGGTGGCGCCAGGTTTTTGAGCGGCCGCCAAGCTGCCCGTCAACAGGGCAGTAACCGCGAGGAAGCGTCTTAATTCACTTTTCACTTGTCTCTTCCGAGCCTACCATCGAACGCCAGTCGACGGCGTTCAAGAAAGACGGATCTTCGCGCCAGTTCGGCTTCACCTTTACGAATAGGGAGAGAAACACTTTGCGGTCGAGCATGCGCTCAAGCTGCTGCCGCGCATCCGAACCGATTTTTTTCATCATCAACCCGCGGTTACCGATCAGAATGATTTTCTGGCCGGGGCGTTCGACGTGGATGGTTGCCGCGATGCGGGTGAGCTTAGGCGTTTCTTGCCACTCATCGATCAGGATGGCGGCGGCATGCGGAACCTCTTCATGGGTGGCGCGCAGGATCTGCTCGCGAATGACTTCCGCCGCCATAAAACGAAGAGGCTGATCGGTGACATAGTCGCCGGGAAACAGAGGCGGCCCTTCGGGAAGATGCTCTTTGACAGTGCGCTTCAACTCATCGACGCCTTCCGCGGTGCGGGCGGAAACGGGGACAGCAGCGGTGAACGGGAACAGCTCCGTGTAGCGTTGGATGAGCGGCAGCAGAAGACGTTTATTTTCGAGGCGATCGATCTTGTTCAGGACGAGGAGCGCCTTCGCGGAGCGCGCGAGAGCGCTGACGGCTTCGCGATCCTCTTCGGTGGGCGGCCTGGTTGAATCGGTGACGTAAAGAACGAGATCCTGATTCTGGAGCGCGCCGCGGACAACGTGCATCATGCGCTGGTTGAAGAGCGTGTCAGATTTGTGAATGCCCGGCGTGTCGATAAAGACGATTTGGGCGTCGGGGGTTGTGAGCACGCCCTGGATGGCTGTTCGGGTGGTTTGCGCCTGGCGAGCGACGATGGCCAGCTTCTCACCGATGAAGGCGTTCAGCAGGCTGGATTTGCCGGCATTCGGCCGTCCGGCAATGGAAACAAAACCCGCGCGATGGACGGTGCTGCTCAATTGTGGGCACCGACGGGCGCGGCGATGCGGACACGGGAAATACGCACCTGGTCGACGCGACGTTCGTTGCCGGCGAGCACTTCGATACGAATACCGCCACGCTCGACAGCTTCACCGATTTGCGGCACGTGGCCGAGCCACTCGGTGAGCAGGCCGCCGACGGTGGTCGATTCGGTGTCGTAGTCGGGCCGGAAGTTCAGCAGATCCTGCAAGCGATCGAGGTCGAGACTGCCGGGTGCGACGAAGACCTGATCGGATTCCTGATGGACGTCACGACCGGGCTCGTGCTCATCGCGGATTTCGCCGAGGATTTCTTCTACTAAATCTTCCATGGTGGCGAGTCCGGCCGTACTGCCGTATTCGTCGACGACGATGACCATATGCGAGCCCTCATTTTGCATCTCACGCAAGAGACCGGTGACGGGTTTGGTCTCCGGAACGAGCGGAATGGGGCGCATGAGATCTCGCAGCGGTTTCGCCTGGCGGTCTTCGGGATCCAACTCAAACATGTCGCGGACGTGCACGAAACCGATGATGTTGTCGAAGGTTTCCTCATAGACGGGAATGCGGGAATACTGCTCGTGTATGACGAGCTGGCGGAGATCTTCGAGCGATTTATCGACCGAAATGGCGACGATGCTGGGGCGCGGGGTCATGACTTCGCGGACGCTCTTGTCACCGAACGCCACAACCGAATGGATGAGCTTGCGATCTTCCTCCTCGAGAATGCCTTCCTCGGCGCCGGCGGTGATGAGTGCTTCGATGTGCTCGGTGGTATCGGTGGGGACTGCTTCGCCGCGCGAATCTTTATTGAGATCAAGCAGCGATTGAAACAGGCGGACCAGAGCCGCGAGCGGGCTGGCGGATTTCCCGACGAGCTTGATGGCGGGCAGCGCTTTGAGCATCCAGAGGCCCTTCGTTCGGCGCTGCAGAAACAGCGGGACGAAGTAGGTGGAGAGCAACATGGCGAGGAAGGATATGGCGATGGCCTCCAGCACGCTCTGCCAATGGGGAACCGCGGGGCGCACGAGGGCACACAAATAAAACACGCCGATGAGAAACAGCGAGACGTGCTTCACGAGCGAGAAAGCGAGGGAGCCGTGTTCCGGCTCGAGGCCGATGCGGGCCGCCAGATTGTCCCGGAAAAATTCGACGGATGGGACTTCGCGGCGGATGAGCCGGAGGGATTCCAGATAGAGCAACTGAACGTAAGAGACGAAGGCGAGAAAGCACGTCAGCGCGAGGGCCAAAGCGAGGCACAGAAAAGTCATGGTCCAGCCTCTGGAGTCTAACCTCGACGCGATCTGGCGATGAGGGTGGAAGGCAAGCCCAGCTCATCACGCCAATTTCGCTCGGCGGCCGCCATTTCGCCGCGATCGCGATCATGATCCATACCGGTCAAGTGCAGCAGCCCGTGGAGCATCAGAAGACGCACCTCATCGAGGCGGTCGTGACCGTACTTACGCGCCTGGGCTTCGGCACGTTCGGCTGAGATCGCCATCTCACCCAAGACGCCGTTCGCGGGGAGGGCAGGGAAGGACAGCACATCGGTGGGGTAATCGCGGCCAAGGAATTCATGGTTCAACTTGCGCAGTTCTCTATCGCTGGTGACGAGGCACGTAAAGGCGCGTCCTCCGGAGACGCGCTCCATCAACACGTGCAGGAATGCGTTCAGCAGCCGCTTTTCGTTCGCTGTGAATTTGTTTTGCGTGGAGAGCGCTCGAAAGAGCACCGTACTGCCATCAGGTGACATAAAGAGGTTAAACGACGGGCGGGAATTCGGGGATTTCAACGGCGGTGTTGGCCGGAGGCTCCATAATGGGCTCGGCTGGAACCTCGCTGCCGAGTCTGAGTGCAAGCTGGCGTCCTGTGCCGTTCATCTCGTTGTATCGATCATAGGCCCTTACGATTCGCTGCACGAGCTGGTGACGAACGACATCTTTCTCATTAAAGGTTACGAATGCGATACCCTCGACGCCACTCAGGACCTCGACGGCATTCAGGAGGCCGCTTTTCTTTCCGGCGGGGAGATCGATTTGGGTTATATCTCCAGTCACTACCATTTTCGAATTGAATCCCTGCCGCGTGAGTACCATCTTCATCTGTTCGAGGCTAGTATTTTGCGCTTCATCGAGGATGATGAAACAGTCGTTCAACGTGCGGCCGCGCATGAAGGCGATGGGCGCGATCTCAATGGTATTGCGTTCAATCAGTTTTTCGACGCGTTCGGC
>JAVKSW010000135.1:0-6904 GCA_039583505.1 Bryobacteraceae bacterium
TTGTTCTTTACTAGCTGCCTTGGTTCTTTTTGAAGGCTTGAGCGTCGCGCAGGTACCGGAGAGGGGCGGGCAGGCACACAGGCAGTTTCAACAGTCTTGGGCGGGCGAGCCTTGGGCGCAACCTCTCGGTCCAAAGATTGCTTCGGAATTGCAGCGCTCCGACCCGAACACGAGCGTGCGAATCATTGTTCAGTTCAAGCAGACTCCCACGTCCGCGTCTCACCAGATGGTGATTGCACGCGGCGGGCAGTTTCGCCGGCATCTCGGCGTGGTCAAATCCGGTGCGTACACGATTCCAGCCAGCGCTTTGGCAGCGATTGCCAGTGACCCGAACGTCATGCATATCTCGATCGACCATAAGCTGACGGCCAAGCTGGATTACGTCACTGCCGCCACCAACGCAGGCGTAGCGTGGTCTTCCGGTCTCGACGGTACCGGTGTCGGAGTAGCAGTCATCGACAGCGGCATCACGCCCGGCCTAGACCTTATGGATAAGAGTGCCAACTCCCGCGTCGTATATACCCAGGACTTCGTAGGAACGGACGGCCTTGATTACTACGGACACGGCACGCACATCGCCGGCATCATCGGCAGCAACGGAAGCAGTTCGTCCTGCCCCACGTGTACCCACACCATCAAGGGCTTCGCGCCGAACGCCAACTTAGTAGACCTGCGCGTACTCGATCAGAATGGCGAGGCGTCCGACAGCACGGTGATAGCGGCGATCGACGCGGCGATTCAGCTTAAGCAGACCTACAACATAAAGGTGATAAACCTCTCGCTAGGGCGGCAGGTGTTCGAGACCTATCAGCTAGATCCGCTGTGCCAGGCCGTTGAAGCAGCATGGAAGGCCGGGATCACAGTAGTCGTCGCGGCGGGCAATGACGGCCGGGACAATTCGCTGGGTACCAACGGATATGGAACCGTTACGGCGCCCGGGAACGATCCCTATGTCCTGACGGTAGGCGCTATGAAGGCGATGGGCACCTATGATCGGTCTGACGATCTGGTAGCAAGCTACAGCGGCAGGGGGCCAACCCTCTTTGACAGCGTGGTAAAGCCGGATATCGTAGCTCCCGGAAATGGCGTTGTGTCGCTACTTGCTTCAAGTACTGCGACGCTTGCAAGCGAATACCCTCAAAATGTGGTCGGGCCGGCCTACTATACGAACGGTGGAACGGTTAAAGGTCCGAATTTCCTGGTGTTGAATGGAACCAGCATGGCCGCCGCAGCGGTGAGCGGGGCCGTCGCCGATCTTCTGCAGGTTCAGCCAAACCTCACGCCCGACCAGGTCAAAGCCCGGTTGATGAAGACCGCGTACAAGATCTTCCCGCAGTCCAGTGTTGCCACGGATCCGGCGAGCGGCGCCACGTTCACCGATTACTACGACGTTTTCACCATAGGCGCAGGATATATGGATCTGGCCGCTGCGCTGAACAGCAACGATATGGCTACGGGCACGTCTCTGTCTCCCACCGCAGCGTTTAGCGCTGCGAGCGACGCCGTCAACCTGGTTTTCGATCCCTCCTCGGCGTGGATCACTTCCGGCTGGGCTGCTCCGGACGTGTGGGGAAGCGCTGCCGTATTGCCGGGCAACGCGACGGTGCTGAGCGCGACGGCCATGACGGCCATCGTCGGCACAAACGGTACCTCAGGCGGCAGCAGCTCCCAGGCGAGCAGCGGCGTTCTGGGATCCAGCGGTGTTCTGGGCAGCAGCAGTGTTCTCGGCTCCAGCAGCTCCCTGGGCAGCAGCAGCTCGCTCGGCAGCAGCAGCGTTCTGGGCAGCAGTAGCGTCATCGGCACCGGCACATCTCAAACCGATTCGAACACCGTCACCGTGGTCGGCGAACACTAATCGGCCGCGCAGACCACCTCTACTCGGCGCGGGCGAAGAAGCCTTATATCTCTACCCAGGCTCTCTTCGCCGCGCTTTCAGCGACTTTCTCCAGAAGAATCATCCCGCGCAGTCCATCTTCGAAAGTCGGGTAATTAATCGCCGTTGAAGGGTCCGCCACCCGAGCGTAGAAGTGTTTGAATACCTGTTTGTGTGAATCGTCGTAGCCTTCGCTGTGCCCTCCCGGCAGGTCCGCGAAGCTCGCTGCCGCGGGGTAGAGCAAAGATCCATCCTTGATAATCACCTGATTCGGTTCATTGCGATGCCCGATCCATAACGTGTCGGGTTGCTCCTGGTTCCACGCCACTCCCGCCTTTGTCCCGAATATCTCAAACGCAAAGCGATTCTTACGTCCCGCGGACATCTGGCTGACGGTAAATGCTCCGCGAGCTCGTTCGCCCAGGCGAAGCATCACCATCCCAAAATCTTCCGTGTCCACCGGAAACGTCTCGTACTCGCCCGTCGCGGGCTTCTTACCTGAAAATGTCTCGACAGAGCCTTTGGGGCGCTTACGCGTCTTGTAAAAGGTGGCAAGGTCCGCGCAGACAGCTTTGATCTCCAGCCCCGTCAGGTGCTGGATCATGTCCATCCAATGCGAGCCAATGTCTCCCATGACGCGCAGCTTGCCATTCGACTTGGAATCGAGGCGCCAGTTCCAGTCGGTTTCGTACAGCAGCCAATCTTGCGAATAGGTTCCTTGCACGATCAGAACTTCCCCTAGATCGCCGCCCGCAATCATCTCTCGGATCTGCTGGACGACCGGGTAGTAGCGCAGGTTGTGCTGAACGCAGTTCACGGCATTCCTGGCGGCGGCAGCCTCCACCAGCCGGCGCGCTTCCTCCGCACTTATGGCTAGAGGCTTCTCGCAAAGCACCGCTTTCCCCGCCTCGAGCGCCGCCATCGACATCGGAAAGTGGTCCACGTTTGGAGTGCAGATGTGAACTGCGGCGATCTCTTTGTTTTCTAAAACATCTTTAATGTTGCTTGTTGCAAAAGGAATCCCGGCGCTCTCTGCAAACTTCTGCGCGGTCTCGGCGCGGCTTCCCACCACCGCCGCGACTTCCACGTTCCCCAGCCTGCGAACGTTTTCCGTATGGACCTTCCCCATGAAACCCGTGCCGACAATCGCCGTCTTGATCTTTTGCATGTCGCGTCTCTCTTCCACACTGTACAACCGACCACACTGTATAACTGACCCAGGGAATCGCGTGCTTGCCGGGCAGTACGGCTATTGTTGATAGCCTGTTCAACACAGGGGTAGTGAGATGCTGATCCGCATTCTGTTACGCAGGCCGCCCCATGCGGCCGGGAAGCGGTTTCAAGATTTGGCTTTCGCCTTGGCCGCGCTGCTTACCCCTGCGGCCGTGATTGCGTTTACTATCTCCTGCTGGAGCGTGGCCGCCGATCTCCATTGGACGACGAATTTCTTCGTTACAAGCGGCCTTTTCTCCCACTGGCAAGTTTGGCTGATCAGCGCCGCTGCACTGTTTCTTGCTGCGCGGCTATTGAACCGCTACGCGGAACGGCAGCAATCTCTCGCGCCGTAATCTTAGCTCCGGATTTACGGAATACAACTACAAAAATCCGTAATAGTATTCCCTCGATATTTCCGTATATCCGCCGAATTTTTACACACCGGGTGAGCCACTTCATGAAATCAAGACACCATAAGTGCTAGAGAGTACAACCAGCACCGGTCCGGAATCTTTCGGAACCTGGCGTGCATCGAGAAACCAGTAGGAAATTTCAATGCCTGAGACGCGAACCACTGCCGTAGCTGTACGTACCGAGTCCGCACGACCCTGGGTGCTCAATACGGCGCAGGGTGTGGGAGAAGTTCTCGCCCACGTTGGCGCTTGGGCGGGTGATACGGCACAGCAATTCGGCGCTCTGCTATCGGCGCTCATGGCTCCCGCGGTTTTCTCGGTCTATGCCCTCGCTCTTTGGAGTCTTGCTGACAATTTGGGGTGGACCAGTACGTTCGTTTTCACCGCCGGCCCATTATCCAACTGGTTAGTCTGGCTGAGCATCGCAATCCTGGTGAATCTCGCCGCCAGCGTTCTGAAGCGCCGCACGCAGTCTGAAAAGTAACGCGCTCAGCCCCACAATATCGAGTCAAGTTTCTGTCCTTGCCCACGCGCCAGCGGTATGCGGGGCTTCGCGCGCGCTCTCCTACTGTTTGTTATTCTCTAATCAGGAAACCCCCTCCGTCGATGTCCTTCAGTTCGCGCTCGTACGTGAATCGGTACATTCCGTCTAGCCGTTTCCCAGCTGGTCTGAAGTGGCTCCTGATCGTCAATCTCGGCATTTTCATCCTGAATTACATCCTGGAGCCGAGCGGAGCGAATGCCTTTCTTCAGAACTTCGCTCTCGTTCCTGCCCAGGTTGTTCAGACCTTCGCCGTCTGGCAACTTGTCACGTACATGTTTCTGCACGCGGGCATCGGTCATGTTTTGTGGAACATGCTGGCCCTCTGGATGTTTGGCGTCGAACTGGAACGGCTGTGGGGGACCGCGCGATTTTTGCGCTTCTATTTCTTATGCGGCGTCTTCGCTGCACTCACGGTGGTCGTATTCGCCTATCTGTTCGGCGGCATCTACTCGAGAACCGTGGGTTCGTCCGGCGCCATATTCGCCATCTTGATGGCTTATGGTCTTATGTTTCCCGATCAGACCATCTTGTTCGGGTTTCTCGTCCCCATGAAATCGAAATATTTCGTCATGATCTTCGGGGTTATCGTTTTTCTACAGTCGTACTCGGCCACCATCGGCGGGCAAAGAAGCACGGTTGCGGTGCTCGCGCATCTGGGCGGTCTGGTGGCAGGCTATTTGTGGCTGCGCGGCAGAAAACTTCAATCACAGATCCGCCAGCCGATCGTTGCGAATTACAAGGACTGGAAGCGGCAGCGCGCGAAGAAAAAGTTTGAGGTTTACCTCCGTAAGCAAGACTCGAATCGTGACCCCTGGGTTCATTAGATTTAACAGAATCAGCAAAGGCAGATCGCAATGAAGTACCGTACTCTGTTTGCTGGCTTCGTCGGCTTTGGTTTAGCGCTGGCGAGCCTGCTACCCGCATACTTACACGCACAGGAAGGCCCACACTCGCAAGACACCGACTCCGTGGCCAAGCCCAAAAAGAAGCCCGCCGACGACACCGCTCCCGCGAACGAGCCGACCATTCCGTCGGAGTTCAAAAAGCCGAAAGACACCGACGTCCCTACCGGCGGACCGACGTTTCGTTCGAATGCGACCACCGTGAATGTAGATGTCGCTGTGCTGGATGATCACAACCGCTTTATCCCCGGCATTACACCAGACCATTTCCGCGTGCTCGAAGACGGTGTTCCTCAGCAGATCACGCAATTTGGGCACAGTGAAGCGCCAATCACCATCTGCATGGTGATTGAATTCAGCGCTCGCTTCGAAGCGTTCTGGAGTATGGGTTGGTACGAAACGCTGCAGGCCTCCTACGGTTTCCTCGACAGTCTCAAACCCGACGATAATGTCGCCGTCGTTGCTTACGACATGCGCCCCACGATCCTGTCGGATTTCTCGCCCGATAAGCGAAAAGCCGAAGAGGCGATGTCGCGCTTAACGATTCCGGGCTTCAGCGAATCGAACGTGTTTGACGCGTTGACCGACATGGCGGATCGCATGTCCTCAATCGAAGGACGCAAGGCGATCCTCCACCTGGGCAGCGGCATCGATACTTTCAGTAGAATCACCTACGACAAGGCGCGCCGGGACCTGCAGGAAGCGGGGGTGCCTATTTATACAATCAGCACCTTGCAAATCGCTCGGATTATGGCTGAGGACAACGGCATGAGCGGCAGCATGGACATGAATTTTCTCCAGGCCGACAACGAAATGCGGACGTTCTCCAAAGAGAGCGGCGGACTCTCGTTCTTCCCGCGTTTCCTCGGTGAATATCCAAACGTCTTCCGTCAGATTGAAGACGCGCTCCGCAACCAGTATTCTTTGGCCTATCATCCAACCAATACCTCGCGGGACGGTAAGTTCCGTCACATTAAAGTGGAACTCGTCGATCCCGCAAGCAACGCCGTGTTAAGCATCAGAAACCAGAAGGGCAAACCGATCAAATATCAGATCATCGCCAAGGCTGGGTATAAAGCTCCTCGCGAGGTCGAATAGCGCGCGCGGAACTGTCGGAGTGGGTGGCCCACTTGCCAGCCGCGCTGTCAAGCACTGGATCTTTTGCTGTTTGAGCTTGATAGAGAACTCATTGACAGTTCTGTCACTGTTTGTTAACTTCACTGGGTCTCGATGCGATCCGCTCCTTCCGCTCGCGCCCAGCATTCCGGCACGATTCTTCTCGTCGACGATAACCATGATGGCGTGATTGCGCGCCGCTCCGTGCTCGAGGAACTGGGTTACAAGGTAGTGTCGGCCCGTTGTGGCTCCGACGCTCTGCAAGCTGTCGAACAGGAAAAATTCGACTTGATCATCACCGATTACAAGATGTCGCCGATTAACGGTGTTGAACTGATCGCAAAATTACGCGAAAAGAACTTTAGAAATCCGATTATTATGCTCACAGGTTTCGCCGAAAGCCTGGGGCTGCGCACTGAGGACACCGGTGCCGACGTCATGATCCAGAAGAGTGCAAACGAGGTTTCGAATCTGGTGCGCTACACCAAACGGCTGCTTCCCCCGTCTCCTAAGAAGCCGCCTCGCTCGGCCGGTCCCGGTTCCGGCACGCCACGTTCAAACCGGGGCGGTTCCTAGGCTGTCGTCCGAATATCGCAGCGGAATAACATAGCTCGAGCGCTCAGCGTTTATAGTGAGGGAAATGCATTTCCGCAAAGGCCTCATTACGCTGGCATGCTGTGCGCTCGCTCCCGAGTTTTACTCTCTCGCGGCTCAATCCGTAAGCCCACGCCCCGGGGCAACTCGTCCGCTTTCGCGGGGTGCCCCACGAACCGCCGGTTCTTCCCTGCTCCGGTCACTTTCATTGCATGACCGAATCGCCCAATTGATTGTTGTGCGCGGC
>JAVKSW010000136.1:0-6794 GCA_039583505.1 Bryobacteraceae bacterium
CAGCGGAATAACATAGCTCGAGCGCTCAGCGTTTATAGTGAGGGAAATGCATCTCCGCAAAGGCCTCATTACGCTGGCATGCTGTGCGCTCGCTCCCGCGTTTTACTCTCTCGCGGCTCAATCCGTAAGCCCACGCCCCAAGGCAGCTCGTCCGCTTTCGCGGGGTGCCGCACGAACCGCCGGTTCTTCCCTGCTCCGGTCACTTTCATTGCATGACCGAATCGCCCAATTGATTGTTGTGCGCGGCTACGGGGACTATCCGCCCAGTGACAATGCGGAATACCGTACGTTCCTCCGTTGGATCCGGGAAGATCATGTCGGCGGCTTCATCGTTGCCGGCCGTATACGAAACGGAAGCGTTATTCCCGCGCAGCCATTCGAGATGGCCGCGTTCATCGATCACATGCAGCGGCTGGCGAAGACCCCGTTGCTGGTTGCTTCCGATTTTGAGCGTGGCGCATCCATGCGCGTCGCCGAGACAGCGCGGTTTCCTTATCTCATGGCCTTTGGTGCGGCGCACGATTCGGCTGCTACCAAAGAACTAGGAGCTGCTACCGCGCGCGAGGCTCGTGCCCTCGGCGTCACTTGGGTGTTTGCGCCCGATGCCGATGTAAACAACAACCCCGATAATCCGATCATTAATGTGAGATCGTTTGGAGAAGATCCGCAGGCAGTCGCCGCGGGCGTTTCCGCTTTCATCGAAGGCGCTCATGCAGACCCGGGGAGTTATGTTCTGGTCACCGCGAAACACTTCCCCGGTCACGGTGACACCGCTGAAGACAGTCACATGCAATTGGCCACGCTCGACCAGCCGAAAGAGCGCATCGAATCGGTAGAATTGGTTCCATTTCGCGCAGCCGTTGCAAGTGGGGTCGATGCCATTATGACCGCCCATCTGTCCGTACCGGCTTTCGAACCGCAGGCCGTTCCCGCCACAGTTTCCCGAAACGTACTGACTGGTCTTCTCCGCGATGAGCTTGCGTTCAAAGGTCTGATCGTGACCGACGCCCTGGACATGCAGGGGATAGCCGCAATGTTCTCTCAAGGAGAAGCGGCGGTGCGTGCCATTGAAGCCGGAGCGGACGTACTCTTGATGCCGACCGACCCGGAACCGTGCATACGCGCAATTATGGCGGCGGTTGCGAGTGGTCGAATTTCGCGTCGGCGGATTGATGCGAGCGCCCTGAAAGTCATGGCTGCCAAGCAGCGCGTCGGCCTGTTGCGCGCTCGCTCTGTGAGCCTGGACGCCATCAGCAACCAGATAGAAGATCCGAAAATCGACCAGCTTGCGCAACGCGTCGCGGACGAGGCCGTCACGGTGGTCAAGGACGACAAGCATCTGTTCCCCGTAACGAGCGCCGATGCTCCATGCCTAATCGTTATGGCCGAAAACGAATTTTCTCAACACGGCGAAACACTCGCGATCGAGCTTCGACGAAGTTTGCCGGCACTGAAGACATACCTGACCAATTCGGCGACGGCCGACGCGGTGCTTACCGCTGTCGCCACCGATACCGCACATTGCAAACAGATCTATGTTGCCGCGTTCGTAACAGTCAGCGCCTATCGCGGGAGCGTCGACCTGCAAGGCGGCCTGAATGCGTTCTTAAAAACTCTGGCGCACGGACACGTTCCCCTCGCCTTGATCTCCTTGGGCAACCCATATCTGTTGCGCGATTTTCCGGAAGTCAGTTCCTACGCTGCCACTTTCAGCACCGCAACCACCTCAGAGATGGCTGCCGCCCGAGCTATTTTGGGCGAGATCCCCATTACCGGCAAAATGCCCGTTTCGATACCCGGGTTCGCGAAGATCGGCGACGGGCTCGATGTACCAGCTAAGGTGAAGACCGCATCTAACCAGCGAAATGATACAGATTACCTGGCTTGGACACGCCACCTTTGAGCTTCGCTTTCCCTCAGGCGAGGTTCTCGTTTTCGACCCTTGGATTGAGGGCAATCCCGCATACCCGAAAGGCTACAAAGTCGAGAAGGTGGACGCGATCGCGCTCTCGCATGCGCATTTCGATCACGTGAACGACGTGATTCCGCTCGCCAAGAAATTTCAGCCGAAAGTGGTCGCCATCTTCGAGACAGCATCCTGGTTTGAGAAGAAAGGCGTGAAGAATACCATCGGAATTAACAAAGGCGGCACCGTCGACCTGGGATTCGCGAAGCTCACCATGACGCACGCCCTGCATAGCTGCTCCATCAAAGACGGCGACGATCTCGTCTATGGAGGAGAAGCGGCAGGCTACGTGTTGACGCTGGCGGACGGTCGCAGCGCTTACTTCGCCGGGGACACGGCTGTGTTCTCCGACATGGCGCTAATCGCTGACCTGCATCGGCCCGAGTTGGCCTTCTTGCCGATTGGCGATCATTTCACGATGGGCCCGCACGAAGCCGCCCACGCGGCGCGCCTGCTAAAGGTGAAGCGCGTTATTCCGATGCATTACGGCACGTTCCCCGCCCTGACCGGCCGTCCCGAGGATCTGGCGCAAAAGCTGCAAAAAGACGGAATCGAGGTTTGGACTCAGACACAGGGTAAGAGCGTAGAGTGGTGAAGGTCTAATATTTCTGCGTGATCACTTCGCGAAATCCCGTGCGGCGCAGGGCATCACGAGTGGAAGACAGGTCGGCGGCATCCTGAATAGGGCCAATCAGCACACGATAGATCTTGATGTTTCCAGGCTTGGGGACCGCGTGAGCTCGAAAACCCTTCTTGTGCAAAACGTCGGCCACTGCTTCGGCCTCATCTTTGCCGACGGCGGCCACCTGTAAGAACTGCTCTCCGGATTGCGGCGTGAACTCTCCCGAAGTCTCGGCTACGGCCGCGGCAGATTGCGGGTTGGGCGCTTTTTCAGCTTGCTTGCGCTTGGGCGACCCGAGCGGAGGTTGGCCGGATTCCTGTGAGCTTTCCGCCGCCGCATCCGTGGGAGCAGGGCTCGAATTCTGACCGGCCGCCGTGCTGGTATCGGTTGGGAAAGAATGCGTTTCTCCTCCGGCCGTGCTGCGATTGGGCGTTGACGCCGTTTCCTCGGTTGCCGTTGAGGCAGGCGCCACCGCCTTTTTCCCCGGTCCGGCGCGCCCCACCATGTATCCGCCGTAGAAAGCGATGCCAAGCAACGCCGCGACCACGAAAAAGATTCCGAGCAACTGCTTGTTGCCGAGCAGAATCTCTGTTTCGCTTTCGCTGGTCCGCAACATTTCTAATTAAAATTGTACTTAAGATTTGAACTGCTGAATACGGAATTTCGACGCGTTACCCTAAAGACTTCGAGCTATGCGTTTTTTCTATGCCTTTTTTTAATAGATCGGTACGGGCCGCGTGCCTCTTCCTTATCGTCGCTTGCCTGTTGCTCCTGGGCGTTGGCCGATACATTGACCTCGCTGTAGTGCGAGCGGCCGCAAACGTCGACGTTCTGCCGGGGATGCCACCCGTGCTTGATCCCAATAACATCTATTCAGCAGATAGCGCCGGCAAACTAAGCCCGGCGGTGAGAAATTTTCCTCCACGTATATACGTTCCGAATTCTAAAAGCGACACCGTCGACATCATCGATCCCGCCACCTACAAGATCATCGGGCACTTCGCGCTTCCTAAGCATTCCAAAGGCCTCTTGGAACCGCAGCATGTGGTGCCGTCCTGGGATCTGAAGAAGCTGTGGGTCGCACAGGATTTAGGCGACCAGTTGACCATGATCGATCCCGCCACTGGCAAAGAAGGCGAGACCATTCATGTCGACGATCCGTACAACATGTACTACACGCCCGACGGCAAATACGCGATCGTCATGGCGGAGCGCGAGAAGCGCATGGATTTCCGGGATGCGCAGACCATGCGAGTTATCAATCGCGTGCCTGTGAATTGCAAAGGTGTGAATCACGCCGATTTTTCGATCGATGGGCGCTACATGATCGCTACCTGCGAATTTTCGAGCGAGCTCATCAAAGTGGACGTCGCGACACAGAAAGTAATCGCGCATCTGACATTACACCCCACGGGCATGCCGCAGGACTGCCGGATTTCGCCGGACGGCAAGGTCTTTTACGTTGCCAACATGGATTCCAATGGCGTGCACGTCATCGACGGCGAAGCCTTTAAGCAAATCGACTTCATCAAAACCGGCGTCGGCGCCCACGGCCTTTATTTCAGCCGCGATTCCAAATATCTATACGTGTCGAACCGGGGCGTGCCGAATCGGCCCAAGGGGAGCCATGAAGGATCTGTTTCGCTCATTGATGTACCTACGCGCAAGGTCGTGAAGGAGTGGGACATTCCCGGCGGAGGAAGTCCCGATATGGGCGGCGTCTCAGCCGATGGCAAGTATCTCTGGCTTTCCGGGCGCTACGACAGCGAGGTTTACGCGTTCGACACCTCGACCGGAAAACTGGTCGCGCGTATCAAAGTTGGACGAGAGCCGCACGGCTTGTGTGTGTATCCGCAACCCGGCCGCTACTCATTAGGCCACACCGGAAATATGCGTTGAGGATTGCAAGACCCAAAATCTCGCGGCAGAGGAGCTGATGTCCGATTTTAGTCAGCTCCTCAAACGCAATCGCAACTACCGCTATACGTGGTTTGGTCAAATCGTCAGTGAAGTAGGAGACCACTTCAACAACATCGCGGTCTTAAGCCTCGCGGTCACGTTGACGCACAACGGCGGTGTCATTGCCGGTTTGATGCTCTCCCGCGCCATTCCCGCTGTGCTGATTGGCCCGGTCGCCGGCGTTCTCCTGGACCGCTTTGACCGCCAGCGCATCATGATTGCCAGCGATCTCGTTCGCGGCTTCGTAGCGCTCGGCTTCATTCTGGCCATTAGTTATAGGCAAATTTGGCTTTTGTATCTGCTCAGCGCGCTGCTGATGATCGCATCCCCCTTCTTTACCAGCGGCCGGTCCTCGCTGTTGCCATCTATCGCCACGGCTGGCGAACTGCACACCGCCAACTCGCTCACGCAGACTACCGGTTGGATGAATTTGGTGATCGGAGCCTTCTTGGGTGGAACCGTGGTGGCGAGATTCGGGTATCAGCTTGCGTTTGTCTTCAATTCGTTCTCTTTTTTCTTCTCGGCCCTGTGCATCGCGAATCTCCGCTCCGTGCGCGGTCACTTCCGCGCGGAAAACCGCAGCCTGGACGAAACCAAAGTTGCGCGGCCGTGGCACGAATACAGGGAAGGACTCGCCTACATGGTTAGCAGCCCACTGATTCTCGGCATCGGCCTGATTGCGGTCGGTTGGGCCAGCGGCGGCGGCGCCGCACAAGTCCTGTTCACGCTCTTCAGTGAGATGGTTTTCAAACGCGGTGCCCAAGGGCTCGGGGAACTATGGGGTATCGCCGGCGTAGGGCTTCTGATTGGCGGCTTTATCGGCAATCGTCTCGGAAAGACCATCGGTTTCGAGAATTACAAGAGAACCGTTTTCTTCTGTTATCTTCTGCACGGCGGAGCGTACATCGTCTTCAGCCAGATGCGTAACTGGGGATGGGCGCTTTTCTTTATGTGCCTTTCACGCGCGAGCGTCGCAGTCAGTTCCGTATTGAATTGGTCAAACCTGCTGAAGCATGTCGAGGATCGCTTCCGGGGCCGCGTATTCGCCACCATTGAGACCATGAATTGGTCCACCATGATGGTTTCCATGCTCGCGGCGGGCACTGCGTCGCAGTACTTCACGATCCGCGCAATCGGGGCTGCATCGGGCGCTCTTAGCTCATCGACCGCCATTTTTTGGGGCTGGGCGAATTGGACCGGCAAGCTGGTCGAGCCCGGGCTCGCAGAAGACCGCGAGCCTGTAGAGATTCACGGCGACCCAACCACCTGACCGCTAAAGCATGCTTATGTTCGCAACCTTAATTGTGTTGCCCTCGATATCTCCGGAAACAACCACTTTCAGATTATCTTTATCCGGAGTGTTGCTGAGCAGTTGCAGAATGTGCCGGTTCCCGGGATCGTCGAGCCTGTAAAACTGCTTACTCTCAGTAATCAAGCCGTACGCACCCCTCTTGAAGTTCTTCATGAGAGAGCAACTGCGATTCTGCCTCAGAACGCTCTCACGGCCATTCCGGACCATCGCCTGTGCGCAGTTCCAGTCGGAAACGACACCTTGAATTTCAGCAGCCTTTGAGGCGCAGGTCACAATCAGCAATAGACCGAAAGCGAAAGTGGTTCTCCACATGGTTCTCCCCCTCCCTGTAGATGCTGGCAGGGGAACGCGCTGCGTCCAAAAATAATTAGGAACTTTACTATTCCCCCAGAATCAAAACACTTGTGCTGCACGACCGGCGTGAGGCTTATTACGAGAAGCGCGTCAGAGAATCCGGGCCGCGCTATCCCGGGTTCGACTTAGCGACCACAGAGATCACGCTCGGCTTGCTATATACGTACGACGTGTTACATCAGCTGATAGCGCGATATATGTCTGCTTTTGGACTGTCGAAATCCACTCTGAACGTGTTGATGCTGCTACGCCACGGTCCGCCGGAGGGGATGCAACTTCACGAACTGGGCGAGTTGCTGCTGGTAAGCCGAGCGAATGTCACCGGCCTGATCGACCATCTCGAAGACAAGGGTTATGTGAAGCGCGTTGTCGATGCAAACGATCGCCGGGCCCGGTACGCGCGTATCACCAGAAAGGCCGAGGCGTTGCTGGACGAGTTTATGCCGCTGCATTATGGGAATATCAAAGCCCTGACGCGGGATTTAACCGACGGCGAAAAGGAGCAGTTAACAGCATTATTGAAAAAAATGCGGGCCAGTTTGACAGCGCATTCCGACAACTGCGAAATGCGCGTCGATTGT
>JAVKSW010000137.1:0-6788 GCA_039583505.1 Bryobacteraceae bacterium
TGAAAGAGAAATATGGCGAGGCTGCGCGGCGCGTCGCGCGTGGCGCAGGTAACGGATGTTGCGGAGGGGCGGCGCTGCCGGATGGGTGCTGCGATCCGATCACCTCGAAGCTGTACGACGAAGCGCAGGCCGGCGATATTCCCAAACAGGCTTTGCAGGCTTCGCTCGGCTGCGGGAATCCGACCGCGCTGGCACAACTGAATGCGGGGGAAACGGTGTTGGATCTTGGATCGGGCGGCGGCATCGATGTGTTGCTTTCGGCTCGACGCGTGGGGCCGACCGGCAAGGCCTACGGCCTGGACATGACGGACGAGATGCTGGCGCTTGCGCGTGAGAACCAACGCAACGCGGGCGTGGAAAACGTCGAATTTCTGAAGGGGGAAATCGAGCATATTCCGCTGCCGGATAACAGTGTGGACGTGGTCATTTCCAATTGCGTGATCAACCTGTCGGGCGATAAGGACCAGGTGCTGCGAGAGGCGTTCCGTGTTCTGAAACCGGGCGGCCGTTTTGCGGTGTCGGACGTGGTGGTGCGGGGCGAGGTGCCCGCGGAAATCCGCCGTAACGTGGAGCTGTGGGTGGGCTGCGTTGCCGGCGCACTGCAAGATTCGGAGTATACGGCAAAGCTGACGAAAGCCGGGTTTGGCGACATCGGGATTGAACCGACGCGGATTTACGACATTGAGGACGCGCGCGCTTTCCTCGCGAACCAGGGCGTAGACGTGGATGCGATCGCGCCACTTGTCGCGGATAAATTCATGGGTGCTTTCATTCGAGCCACCAAGCCGGGCGGTTGTTGTGCGCCTGGCTGCTGCTAGTAACACTCATGGCGAGCCGCGTAGATGTACGAGTGAAGGGCACGGCGGGCGGCCTCGGATTTTTCGAGCGCTACCTGTCGCTTTGGGTTGCGCTTTGCATGGCTGCCGGCATTCTTCTTGGCAAACTGCTTCCCGGCCTTACGGCAGGACTGCGCGGCCTTGAGTTCGGTAGGGGCAAGCCACATCAACGTGCCGATCGCGGTTCTGATCTGGCTGATGATCACGCCCATGATGATGAAGGTCGATTTTTCATCGATCAAGAACGTCGGCCGGCGCCCCGCGGGCCTGCTGGTGACGCTGCTCGTCAATTGGGTCATCAAGCCCTTTTCGATGGCGCTGCTGGCCTGGGTCTTTTTCCGGATCGTTTTCGCGGCGTTTCTCTCGCCAACGGAAGCGGACCAGTACATTGCGGGGTGCATCATTCTGGGGGCGGCCCCGTGCACGGCGATGGTGTTCGTCTGGAGTCATCTCACCAGAGGCGATGCCGCTTATACGCTCGTGCAGGTGTCGGTGAACGATCTCATCATGCTGGTGCTGTTCGTGCCCATCGTGCAGTTTCTGGTGCATGGCGCCTCTTCGCTGACGGTGCCATTCGCGGTGCTGCTCACCTCGGTGATCGTGTTCATCGTGGCGCCTCTCGCCGCCGGTACGCTGCTTCGCGCCTGGCTGGTAGGAAAGCAGGGCCGCGCGTGGTTTGAAGGTCGGTTGCTGCCGAAGTTCGCGCCCGTTACGATCGCGGCGCTGCTGGCGACATTAGTGTTTATCTTTGCCTTTCAAGCCGACAACATCACCGGCCGGCTCTTGCACGTCCTGTTGATCGCCATACCGATTACCCTTCAGGTGTACTTCAATGCAAGCATCGCGTACGGCTTGATGAAGTGGCTGAAGGTGGAGCATGCCGTTGCGGCGCCTGGAGCGCTTATCGGCGCATCCAATTTTTTCGAATTAGCCGTGGCGACGGCGATTGCGCTCTTCGGCCCGCAATCCGGCGCGGCACTGGCGACCGTAGTGGGCGTCCTCGTCGAAGTGCCTGTCATGCTTTCGGTCTGCGCGGCGTGCAACCGCACTCGCCACTGGTTTCCGATTCCTCTGCGAGGCAGTGCATGAAGAAGCGGGTTCTTGTCCTCTGCACCGGCAATTCGGCGCGTAGTCAAATGGCCGAAGGACTGCTGCGCCACGATGCGGGCGAGAACTTTGACGTTGAAAGCGCGGGCACGCACCCTGGCATTGTGCGGTGGGAAGCGATTGCCGCAATGCGTGAGCTGGGCATAGACATTAGCCGTCATCGTTCGAAACATGTCGATGAATTCGACGGCCAGCAGTTCGATTACGTAATCACGGTCTGCGACAACGCGAAGGACAGCTGCCCGGTGTTCCTGGGTCCGGCGAAACGGTTTCATCACAGCTTTGACGATCCGCCGCCTGCGTCGCAGGGATCGGATGAACAACGAATGGCCATCTTTCGACGCGTGCGCGATGAGCTGCGGGTCTATTTGGGAGCATTTACGCGGGAAGTGACGCGGGATGAGAATGGGCCGTGATTAACTTGTCACTATTTATGTGTGACACATAAACCGCTGCGCGACGCCGCTGCCGTGAAAATTCCCCGATACACTCGTTAACATGCGCGCGAAGCTGCGAAGAATGTCTCCGGTTGACATCGTTCTGCAGGATTTGCGCTACAGCCTGCGCACTCTGATCAATGCTCCTGCGTTCAGCCTGGTCGCTATCCTCACGCTGGCTCTCGGAGTGGGTGTGAATACCGCAGTGTTCAGTGCTGTGAATGCGGTGGTACTTGGCGGGTTACCCTATCCAGCCGCCGATCGGCTGGTGGCGCTCTGGGAAAATATCGGTTCGCGCCGTTATCAGCACTCCACCGTTTCGCGCGCGAATCTGGTCGAGTATCAGCGGCAGAACCAAGTCTTCACTGGCATGGCGGGTTATGATCTCGAGAGCAAAAATCTAACTGAGTACGGGCCGCCTCAGCGTCTTTTGGTTGAAAAGGCGAACGCCAACCTGCTCAGTGTGCTCGGCGTGCAACCGGAGCGTGGCAGTGCGTTCGTGCCCGAAGAGGACCGCCCCGGCAATGACCACGTAGTGATCATCAGTGACGAACTGTGGCGGCGGCAGTTCGGGTCCGATTCTAATATTCTCGGGCGGAAGTTGAAGCTTGACGGAGAGCTGTATCAGGTGGTCGGTATCTTGCCCGCCGGCCTGAAATTGCCCAGCCAGTTTGGCCTTTCCGATCGCATCTCGCTCTATCTGCCCGCCGCTTATCCGGCCCCCCTGCTGGCCGATCACGGCGAGCACGAGGTCGATGTTGTCGCTCGTCTGAAACCCGGCGTGAGTTTGTCGCAAGCGCGCGGCAATGTGGACGGGATCTCGGCTTGGCTCGCCAAAACATATCGTGGCAGCCGCGAAACGCGTGCGCACATCGATCTATTGCGCGACGATATCGCACGGAATGTTCGCACGTCGCTCTTCGTGCTGCTCGCGGCAGTGGGTATGGTCTGGCTTCTGGCCTGCGTGAATATCGCCAATCTGCTGCTCGCCCGCGCCATTGGACGACAGCGCGAAATCGCCGTGCGCGTTGCTCTGGGCGCCAGCCGTTTGCGCGTGATCGCCGGCCTGGTAGCGTTCAGCTTGGTCTTGTCGCTCGCCGGCTGCGCTTGCGGTTTGCTGCTGGGGTTCGGATTCCAGCAGTTACTCGTGAAGCTGGCGCCCGCCGATATTCCGCGTCTGGATTCCGTCCATCTCGATTGGCGCGTGTTCACCGTTATGAGCCTTCTTTCGCTCGGCAGTGGAGTGCTGTTCGGCCTTTTCCCCGCGTGGCACGTTTCGAAAGTCCGGCCCGGCGAATCGTTGAAAGCTTCCGCGCGCGGCATTGCGGGCGCCTCCCTGATGCGGTGGAGGAGCGTGCTCATGACCGGCGAGATCGCGCTGTGTGTCGTCCTGCTGGTGGGCGGCGGTCTGCTATTGAAGAGCTTCCTGCTGCTGAATGCCGTCGATCTCGGCTTCCGCTCCGAACACGTTCTGGCAATGGTCGTGAATCTGCCCGAGACGCGATACCGGGATAATAATCGAAAGCTCGCTTTATTTCAGCAACTGGAGGCGCGGGTCGTCGCGCTGCCCGGCGTTCTCACCGTCGCTTTCGCCAACCGGTTCCCGTTGCGAGGAGGATGGGACGGCTCGCTTCAGGTGGATTCGATGAGGGCGCCTTCGGGAGGACTGGCCGAAATCGAATCCGATTTTCAAGCCGTCAGCCCCGGCTATTTCGCGACGCTCGGCATTCCGCTGCTCAGAGGCCGAAGTTTCACGCCTGCCGATCGCAAAGGTGCGCCGCCCGTCGCGTTGGTGAATCGAGCGTTTGTCGGAAAGTTTCTAGCGGGTCAGGATGCGCTTATGCATCGCTTTCGCCGCAATGCGCAGTCGCCCTGGATCACCATCGTCGGCGTGGTTGGCGACGTCCGGCGTCATGGTAAAGCCAACGGCATAGCGCCGGAGGTCTATCTCTCCGCGGCCCAGACCGAACTTTATCCGGTCCGTCTGGCCGACTTTGCTGTTCGTACACAAGGCGATCCGCGCAGATTGATTGCAGCCATCCAACAGCAGGTGTGGGCGATTGACAAGGATGTGCCTCTGACGGATATCAAGACGCTGGACGAATCCGTTTCGGCTTCGGTTGCGCAGCGCCGGTTCCAGGCGCTTTTACTCGTATCGTTCACCGCCGTCGCACTCGCTCTCGCGCTGGTCGGCATCTATGGCGTGATCTCCTATTCCGTCGCGCAACGTACCGCCGAAATCGGTGTTCGCGTCGCCCTCGGCGCGCAACCCGGCAACATTCTCGCACTCGTGCTCAAGCAGGCATCGGTGCTCATTCTGATCGGCATTACGGGCGGACTGGCGGGAGCGCTTGGGCTGTCACGCTATCTTTCGAGCTCGCTGTTCGCGATCCAACCGTCCGACCCGGCTACCTACGCCTCGGTCGCCGTCCTGCTGGCCTCTGTCGCACTGCTGGCCTGCCTGGTACCCGCCCGGCGCGCCGCCAGAGTCGATCCGATGGTCGCGTTGCAGTACGAATAAGGCTCCCCAGAGAAGTACGAGTGTTGCTGGCGCGCGCACCGCATCATCTACGGTAAGTGGACGTCAAAGCTGGACTCGCGCTCCTCAAAGAAACCTACAACAAGTGGAGTGAGCACAACGCGCCTCGCCTCGGGGCTGCGCTGGCCTTCTATACGTTGCTTTCCTTCGCCCCTCTGCTGTTGTTACTCATCGCAGTAGTCGGCTTGGTCATGAGTAAAGAGACGGCCCAGAACGGACTTATCGATCAGGCGAAGCAAATGATCGGTAGCCGCGGGGCGGATACCGTCAAATCTCTATTGGCCAGTGCGCAAAAACCGGCTTCCGGAGCGTTGGCAACCATCGTGTCGTTTGTCGTTTTGTTATTCAGCGCTTCCGGAGTATTCACGGAGCTGCACGATGCCTTGAACTTGATCTGGGATGCCACACCCAAAAACGCAAGCGGCTTCCTGGGTTTGATCAAACAGCGGCTTTTCTCGTTCGGAATGGTTCTCTCGATGGGTTTTCTGCTGCTGGTATCGCTGGTCATCAGTGCGGGACTTGCGTTCGTCGGCAAATTCTTCGGTCAATTGATACCGATGCCGGAATTCGTGTTGCACATAACGAATTTAATCGTGTCGTTTGTCGTGATTACGTTTATATTCGCCCTCATGTTCAAATTCGTCCCGGCCGTTCAAATCTCCTGGCGTAACGTCATGGTCGGGGCCACAGGCACATCCCTTCTGTTCACCATTGGAAAGTTTCTTCTCGGGCTCTATCTGGGGAAGGCCAGCGTTGGTTCCACCTACGGAGCCGCCGGCTCGCTGGTTGCCGTCATTGTGTGGGTCTATTATTCCGCGCAGATCTTCTTTTTTGGGGCCCAGTTCACGCGCGTCTACGCCGATGCCCATGGAGAACGCCACCACAAAACAGCGAAGGCGGCATCGGCATAACATTGAAGTTGTGGCCGCGCGTCGCATCCGCCAGCTCGGCGATCCGGTACTTCGGGAAGTGTCGCTACCGGTCTGTATAAATCACGGCGAGTCCGATATCGCGGCGGCCGTTCTCGAAGATTTGCGCGACACGTTGCACGAGTTCCAGCGCATGCATGGTTTCGGCCGAGGTATCAGCGCCGTGCAGATCGGCGTGCCTCAACGCATCGTCTACATGGAGGTCGGCGGGCTGTCGTACTGCCTGATCAACCCCGCTTTTGAGTACAAAAGCGAGGAGCGATTCCATCTATGGGATGACTGCTTTTCCTTTCCCGATCTGTTGGTATGGCTGGAACGCTCCGAGAATGTCTGTATCCGCTATACGGATGAGCGAGGCGGCGATCAGGTGCTCGCCGCGACTGGTTCCCTCGCCGAGCTGATCCAGCACGAAATGGACCACCTGGATGGAGTTCTTGCCGTCGACCGCGCGCTGGACAACAATAGCTTCTGTACGCGCGAGGAATGGGAGCGGCAAGGTACCGCCCGGCCACTCACTGCGCCGGCCCGCTCGCCGCTTGCAGTGTCACGGCCGGCAGATTCGCCTGTTTGAGCTGCCCGTTTAGTTCCGTGAGGTCGTGCGTCTTTAGCGTCGTCCAGCGTTGCATGATAGCGGCGAACTGGTGCTGCCGCTGCGTCACTGCGGCAACGGCTTGCGACGTGGGCGCCACATCCGCCTCTTGCAGCAGACCCAGCATCGAAGAGAGCCCGCCGTTGACGCTGTTCAAAGTGTCAGGTCCGGTAAACGGCAGAAAACCTCCTCCACCGAACCGCTCACGCCCTCTGCCCTCTAGAGCCGCCGCTTTCTCCTCCATCGCATGAACGGCATCGGTCGCAGGGCCGTTCCCTGTCTGGTCTCGCAACCCGTGCAATTGTGCCCGCAGTGCGCGAAGCTGATCGAGGGCCGCGAACGAAGCGAGCT
>JAVKSW010000138.1:0-6779 GCA_039583505.1 Bryobacteraceae bacterium
ATAATGAAGCTCATACAAGGACCGCAGGACTGGCCTGAGCACTGCGGGCATAATCGGCGCTTGCGGCCGGAGCAGGAGCCGCGCAACCGAACCCATAAACCGGTAAGCCGGAGTATCGCCCCGCTTCATCTTCAGGATCAGCGAGTCGAAAGCACTCACGCTCATAAGTTACCTTGAGTCTTGCGACACTTCACGCTGATCTACGTAACAGCGTCCCTATAGCTGACGAAGAGTGTATTATACAAGCTTGCATATCGGTTCGGATCGTTTCGCAACCTCGTAATACATGACAAAGCAGGAATTTTTATTGGCGATGGATGACTTACTCGAGCTTCCGGATCACACCCTAGCCGGTCCGGAAAAGCTGGATGACCTGGAGAATTGGAACTCTTTGGCAATGCTGGGATACATTGCGCTTGCGGACTCCAATAATGGTGTGAAACTTTCACCCCGCCAGATCAGGGATTGCAATTCGATCGATGACTTGGGGCGGCTGGCCGGAATTGGATAGCGTTCCCCACCAGCCAATCGAAAGAGCTTCCGCCCGTTGGAAAACTTTCTGGCCAAGCCTCGTTTAGCATGAAAATCGAACCATCGCCAGCCAGTCCGATGGACCTGAGCGGCCGGACGATTCTGGTCACGGGCGCGTCTTCGGGCGTTGGGCGCGAGACCGCAGTGCTGCTGAGCCAACTGAATGCACGGCTCGTCTTAACGGGCCGCCATGCGGAACGGCTGGCCGCCACGCTCTCCGGGCTGCACGGTGACGGGCACTCGGCTGAGCCGTTTGACCTCTCTCGAACCGAAGACATTCCAAAATGGGTGCAAGGAGTAGCTGCGCAAGCGGGTCCCTTTCACGGTTTGGTCCATGCGGCGGGAAAATACGGCGCAATGCCGATTCGCTTCGTGACTGAGCGGGCAATGGACGACCTTGTTCGGACCAATCTGTATAGCGCCATCATGCTGGCTCGCGGCTTCAGTCAAAAGAATTGCCACGTGCCGGGCGGCAGTCTCGTTTTCCTTTCCTCGGTGGCTGCCCTCGCGGCAAAACCGGCCATCTCCGTCTACGCGGCAAGCAAGAGCGCTCTTTTTGGAATGACCAGGTCGCTTGCCGTTGAGCTCGCCCCACAGCGGATTCGCGTGAATTGTGTCGCTCCGGGCGTCGTCGAAACTGAGATGCTTGAGGAGATGCGTTCCGTGCTGACGGACCAGCAGATGGATGACCTTCAAAGCGCCCATCCGTTGGGATTCGGAGCTCCCCGCGATGTGGCGAATGCCATCGCTTTTCTGCTCGCGGAAACAGGACGATGGGTGACCGGCGTCACTTTGGTAGTGGACGGAGGTTACTCGGCATAATACGATTGCCGTTCTGAAAAGATGTACGCCAGCATTGCCGCCATCGAATACTATTTGCCGGACCGCGCGCTCTCGACCGTTGAGCTTTCGGCTCAGTTTCCGGAATGGTCTGTCGCGAAGATCGACGAGAAAACGGGGATCCACGAACGGCACGTCGCCGCCGCGGAGGAATGCGCCTCCGATCTGGCGGTCGCGGCGGCGCGCAGGCTTTTCGATTCCGACGTCTGTGCTCCGTCGGGCATCGACTACATCCTGCTGTGTACCCAAAGCCCCGATTACTTTCTTCCGACCACCGCCTGTCTCGTGCAGGAGCGGCTCGGCATCCCTACCACCTCCGGGGCCTTGGACTTCAATCTTGGCTGCTCCGGCTTTATTTATGGCTTGGGTTTAGCCGAAGGGCTGGTAGCCACCGGTCAAGCACGGAAAGTTTTGCTGTTGACCGCGGAAACCTATTCGAAGTTTCTTCACCCGCGCGATCGAAGCGTGAGAACGATTTTTGGCGACGCCGCCGCCGCCACGCTGCTGAGCGCTGTCGATGCGCCGCGGCCGCTGCTTGGGCCCTTTATCTATGGAACGGACGGCAAGGGCGCGGTGAATCTGATCGTGCCTTCCGGCGGAATGCGTCGCCCCCGTACCTCGGAGACAGCACTCGAGGCAGAAGATGAGAGCGGAAATGTGCGCAGTGCCGACCATCTCTTCATGGATGGCGCGGAAATTTTTAACTTCACTCTCACCGCTGTCCCGAAGAGCGTGAACGCGCTGCTCGATAAGGCAGGGCTTTCCCTGGATGCCGTCGATCTCTTCGTCTTTCATCAGGCCAATCGATACATGCTGGAACACCTCAGGAAACGCATGAAAATCCCGGTCGAAAAATTCCAGGTCAGCATGGCGCATTGTGGCAATACTGTATCCTCAACCATTCCAATCGCACTGAAGCATGCGCTAGCCGAGGGCCGTCTGAGGGAGGGCAGCGTTGTCATGCTGGTCGGCTTCGGGGTTGGCTATTCCTGGGGTGCAACGCTCTTGCGCTGGCGCTGACGTCTAGGCTTCCCCTCCGCTTCAGCTCGCCTCACCTCGAACTCCGCGGGAATCAGAGCTTTCCTAATGAGACTGTGCCGTAGAGCAAGGGAGTAAAGAGTCGGGCAAGCCGACCGTCTTCATTTATCCAGGTAGTACTCGACCGAGGTGACTACGCGAACGGTTTTCATCAAGCTGCTGTCGCCCGCGAAATTGCCACCTCCGAATTCGCCGGCGTTGCCGCTCTGATCCGCAGGCAGAATCGAGAAAACTCCCTGATTGGCTTCCCGGATCGCGCCTACCTTGCTGCCGGAGTCTGAGGCGAACCGTTCAGCCGCAGCGCGGGCGTTTCGAGTAGCTTCCGTGATCATGTCGGGTTTGATGGAGTTCAATCGGGTGAATTTGTAGGTCAGTCCCTGCCCAGGGTTGCTGGTCAACACAATGCCCTTCTGCAACAGTTGCGCGGTCTTCTGCGCAGCGGCTGCGATTTGATCGACTCGCGAGGTCCGCACCGTGACTTGCTGCTGAACGATATATCGATGAGGGGCTCGGTTGCCGCCTCCAAATTCGTTGGCCTGAGTATCCACAACGCTGATTACGCCCAATTCGATTTCAGAAGCGTGAATGCCCTGCTGATCGAGAAACTGAAGCAGAGTCTGCTTGTCGCTCTCAGTCTTGGCGTAGACCGAAGAGAGGTCATCTCCAGCTTCCTTATAGCTGAGGGGCCAAATAGCAAGGTCGGACTTGACTCTGCGCTCGACCAGACCTTTGACAGCTACGTAGCGATCGCTCAGCCGGGTAGCTTTGATCTGTGCTCCCAGTATCCAGCCGCCAATAATCAGACCCACAGCCAGTAGCGTTCCAAGCAGCGCCAGGTCGCCCCGATTCGGTTGGTTAATGCCATTCATGGTTGCGCCAGCCGTATTCACTAGTGAATCACAGGCCGTTCTTCCGGCGCTGTCCAGGGGAGTGGCGAAACGGGTGGAGCGCACGCACCAAGTTAAATCCATTTCGTCGAGGCGCAGTCCGGTCCAAGTCGTACGCGAATCACGGGAGTCGCGGTGATTGTTCTGGATGCCCGCTCAGGCTGGGTAGCCGCGCCATTCCGCGCATCACCTCCGGCCGTTACAAGTGCAAGCGATTCGATGCAGCGACACGCCCATACCAGTTTCCAGAGTCCTTGATGGTGCGCTTCTGATTGCGAAAGTCGACATAAGTGAGCCCGTATCGCTGTGTGTACCCATCGGTCCATTCGAAATTATCGATAAGGCTCCAGGCATGATACGCGCGGATCTTGCTTCCGTCGGCAATTGCGCGTGCGAGTTCGGCCAGGATCTGACGATGAAAAGCGATGCGGCGAGTGTCAGCAACGCGTCCGGTTTCGTCGGGGCCGTCAAGATAGCAGCAGCCATTTTCGCTGATCTCAATAATCGGATGGTTGTACTCCCGCGAGATCTGCGTGACCAGATCATACATGCCGCGTGGCCATATCTCCAGCCCGGCTTCGGTCAGCGGTCCCTCGGTCGGCATTTCGACGTGCAGTTGGGTAAGCGGATCGCGTGCGGATGAACCGCCTTCACCCTCAGTCTCGGTGCCGAAGTGCCCGGTTCCATTCGGTTGACAATTAGCGCTCGCAGCCGAGACGATGCGGCGGGTGTAGTAGTGGAATCCCACCCAGTCCAGTGGTGCCTTCATGATCTTCTCGTCCCCAGATTTGAATCCCATCGCTTCATACGGTGGATCCCCGACAAAAGCCTTGGGATACTCGCCATGCATGGCAGCGTGCAGAAAATATACGTTGTTCATGGCGTGATAGCGCGCCGTTGCAGCGCGATCGGCTTCGCTGCCGGTCTTCGGATAAGCCGGCGCCATGCCATAGGCGCTCCCAACTGTGGCTTTGGAAGATGCCGCCTTGATCGCGCGGAAGGCTTTACCCTGCGCAAGATTGACCGTGTGTGCGGCCTTAAGAAATTGTTCGAAGTCGGTCCGTCCGGGCGGAAACACACCGATTCCGTAACCGTAATATGTGAAAGTCCAGGGCATATTGAACGGAGCCCACGTAGTGATGCGATCGCCCAGATGCCTCGCGAGAATCCCGGCGTAATCGGCGTAGTAGCCGGCGAGATCGCGGTTAGGCCAGCCCCCGCGATCTTCGAGCCTCTGCGGAAGGTCCCAGTGATAAATCGTGCAGAACGGGCGTATGCCTGCTTCGAGCAGCGCATCCACGAGGCGACTGTAATGGTCGATGCCCTTTGGGTTGGCTGGACCGGTGCCATTCGGCTGAATACGCGCCCACGAAATGGAAAACCGATAGCTCTTCTGGTTCAGGCGCTTGAGAATAGCGATATCTTCCCGATAGCGGTGGTACTGGTCGCAGGCGATATCGGCCGTAGCGCCACCTTTGATTTTGCCAATCGTGTGAGAGAAGCGATCCCAATTCGATTCGCCCTTGCCGTCGATGTTCCAGGCGCCTTCCACTTGATAAGCGGCAGACGCCATGCCCCACAGGAATCCATCCGGGAAGCGGGCGGTGTCGATCTCGGAAGCCGCTATCGCGCCTGGCACGCTTTCCTGAAAAGTGAATCCCCGGCCCGCGAATGTCCGGTTACCGGCGAGAACACCGCCCGCGCTTACCAGCGCCTTCTTAACAAAGTCTCTTCGGTCCATTGCAAGTCTCGCGAACGCATAACGAGGACATGCCTCACGCTCTGTATAATGCCGTCACGTCTTTATCAATGAGAGCATCTTTTTTCACTTTTCCGCTGTTCTTGCTATTTCTCTCCGTGGCCGCTTTCAAAAACCCGAAAAATGGGCCGGATCGATGGCGTTCCTGGCCCACGTACGGCGGCGGGCCGGAGAACATCCACTATTCCAGCCTCAAACAGATCAATCGGCGAAACGTCTCGCACCTCCGCGTCGCCTGGACCTTCGATACCGGCGATGCGTTTCCCGGTGCGGAGATGGAGTGCAACCCCATCGTAGTCGACGATACTTTATTTGCCACAACGCCGAAACTGCGCCTCATCGCACTGGACGCTGCAACAGGCAAGCTGAAGTGGAGCTTCGACCCGAATCACGGCCATCGCGTTCTGACTAAGATGCGAAACCGCGGTGTCACTTACTGGGACGGTGGGGCGCAATCGGGCAAGCGCGTCTTTTTCGCAGCCCGGCAGTATCTCTACGCGATCGATGCCGCCACCGGCAATGTTGTATCGACTTTTGGCGACGACGGTCGTATCGATCTTCGCCGCGATCTCGACCGCGACCCGGCGGAAATGTTCGTCTCGGCCACCAGTCCTCCCCTCATTTACAAGGATCTTCTCATCGTCGGCAGCATTGTCAGTGAAACTCTTCCCGCCTCCCCCGGCGACGTTCGCGCCTATGACTGCCGCAGCGGCAAACTGCGCTGGTCCTTTCACACCATCCCGCGCCCCGGCGAATTCGGCTACGAAACTTGGCCGCCGAATGCCTGGAAATATATTGGGGGCGTAAACGATTGGGCAGGCATGAGCCTGGACCGCGGCCGCGGGATCGTGTTCGTCCCCACCGGCTCCGCCGCTTTCGATTTCTACGGCGCAAACCGGCTGGGCGACGACCTGTTCGCAAATTCTCTCATCGCGCTCAAGGCCGATACCGGCGAGCGGATCTGGCATTTCCAAACCGTTCGGCACGATGTGTGGGACCGCGATCTGCCTGCCGCTCCCACGCTCGTCACTGTGCGCCGCCAGGGTCGCCGCATAGACGCCGTCGCCCAAGTCACCAAGTCAGGTTTCGTATACGTGTTGGATCGCCAAAGCGGCACACCTCTATTCCCGGTTGCGTATCGCAGATATCCCGCGAGCGATGTGGATGGAGAAGTGACGGCCGATTCGCAGCCGTTGCCTTTGAAGCCTCCCCCTTTCGCACGCCAGATTCTCACCGAAGACATGCTGACTCACCGCACTCCACAGGCGCATCAAAGCGTGCTCGACCGTTTTCGGGGCTTGCGCAGCGCGGGCCAGTTCATTCCTCCGAGCCTGCAAGGCACCATCCTGTTCCCAGGCTTCGACGGTGGGGCGGAGTGGGGCGGCCCCGCATTCGATCCGGAAACCGGTTTGTTGTATGTCAACTCCAACGAGATGGCATGGGTGCTGCGCCTGGATCCCCGGAAGCCCAGCACGGCAGTGCGCAGCGGAAGGGATCTCTATGTAAGCGAGTGCGCCAGTTGTCATCGTCAGGACCGGAAGGGATCGCCGCCCGAATTCCCTTCGCTCGTTCGCATATCCGACAAGCTAGACGAGAACGAAGTGGCGACTGTGATCCGCGAGGGTGGCGGCCGGATGCCGTCCTTTGCGCGGCTCAGCGGTGAAGATATCCACGCCCTCGTGCGCTACGTGGAGTACGGCGAAAATATTGCGGTCCAGGCGCCG